>NZ_JBEZEX010000005.1:0-158012 GCF_040649115.1 Micromonospora sp. NPDC049049
CTTCACCACCACAGCCGCAAACTCCTTTTGCGGGTAATTGTTCTTGTGTTCGCCGGGGCGGCGCCCCCCCCCCGGCCCCCCCCCCCCCCCCCCCCCGCCCCCACCCCACCCCACCCCACACCCACCCGCGCCCGCGCCCGCGCCCGCGCCCGCGCCCAACATCCGCGCAACTTCGCGGATGTTGCTGCCTCCGACGCGGGAGAGGCAGCAACATCCCTGATATTGCGCGGATCTTGACCACGGCCACCTAGCCGATCGGTCGGGAGTGTGGTTCTGGGGTGCCCGCGCCTCACACCCGGGCCTCACACCCGCACCCCCATCAAGATCGCGCTCCAACCAGGATGTAGTGGCCTCATCGCTCGCCGACACCACTACTTCCTGGTTGCAGCACGATCTTGCGGGCTCGGACCAGGGATCCGCGGGCGTCCTGAGACAGCACAGCAGGATGCAACTGCGGGCCTGGGCACCGAGCAACCCACACTTTTGCTGCTTATTTCGGGGTTTCGTGCTGGCAAATGCGGGCGTTAGGGTGAGCCTGTGACGACGTACCGGATCGGGGAGGCGGCCGACCTGCTCGGCGTCAGCGCCGACACCATTCGCCGCTGGGTGGACGCCGGGCGCCTGACGGCCGGGCGCGACGAGCACGGCCACCGGGTCGTCGACGGCGTCGACCTGGCGTCGTTCGCTCGCGCCCAAGCCAACGACCCGGATGCGGGCGCCGAGTTCTCCTCGGCCCGCAACCGGTTGCGCGGCATCGTCGTCGACGTCCGTAAGGACACGGTGATGGCCCAGGTCGACATCCAGGCGGGCCCGTTCCGGGTCGTGTCACTGATGAGCCGGGAGGCCGTCGACGAGCTCGACCTGCGGGTCGGTTCGGTGGCCGTTGCGGTGATCAAGTCGACCACTGTCGTGGTGGAGCGGGCCGCACCCGCCCCGGCGCGCGGACGGTCGGCCAGATGAACGCGGCGACGGTCGCGCGGACGAACGCGGGAACGATCGGCCGGATGAACGCGCGGGCGGTCGCCCAGACGAAGGTGCAGATGGGTGCACCGATGCACGCGCGCACGGTTGCCCGGAGCAGGCGTACGGCGGTGGCTGTCCTGGTGGCGGGCCTGGCGCTGACCGGCTGCGGCGCGGGCGACGGCCGGGCAAACGGCAGCGGTGCTGGCGGGCGGGTGACCGGCTCGGTGACCGTGTTCGCGGCCGCCTCGCTGACCGAGTCGTTCACCCGCATCGGGAAGGACTTCGAGGCCGCCTACCCGGGCAGCCGGGTGACCCTCAACGTCGCCGGCAGTTCCGCCCTGGCCAACCAGATCACCCAGGGCGCGCCGGCGGACGTGTTCGCCTCCGCCGCCGCGACGAACATGAGCACTGTCGTCGAGGCCGGCGACGCCGATGGCACGCCGAGCGTCTTCGCCCGCAACCAGTTGGTGATCGCGGTGCCGCGGGGCAACCCGAAGGCAGTGGCCGGCCTGGCCGACCTGAGCCGCCCGGGTGTGAAGGTGGCGCTCTGCGCCAGTCAGGTGCCGTGCGGCGCGGCGGCCCGCACCGCCCTGGACGCGGCCGGCGTCGCGCTGACGCCGGTCACCCTCGAACAGGACGTCAAGGGTGCGCTCGCCAAGGTGAAGCTCGGCGAGGTCGACGCGGCACTGGTCTACCGTACGGACACGCGGGCGGCGAGCGACGACGTGACAGGCGTGGAGTTTCCCGAGTCGGCGCGGGCGGTCAACGACTACCCGATCGTCGCGTTGAAGGACGCGCCGAATCCGAACGGCGCACGGGCTTTCGTCGCGTACGTCCGCTCGGCGCCGGCGCAGGCGGTCCTCGCCGACGCGGGGTTCCAGGCCCCGTGAGGCAGATCCACGAGCACAACGCACCGAGCGGCCGCCCGGCGACGGCTCGACGGCGGGGTCGGGTGCCGGCGGCGCTGCTGATCCCCGCCGGGCTGGGGTTGCTGTTCCTCGTCCTGCCGTTGGCGGGGCTGCTGATCCGGGCACCGTGGACGACCCTGCCGGAGCGGCTCGCCGCGCCGGGCGCGTTGACCGCCCTGCGGCTGTCGGTGCAGACCGCCACCCTGGCCACCGCGCTCTGTCTGCTGCTCGGGGTGCCGCTCGCCTGGGTGCTGGCCCGGGTCGAGTTCCCCGGCCGTCGGCTGGTACGCGCGCTGGTCACCGTGCCGCTGGTGCTGCCGCCGGTGGTCGGCGGGGTGGCGCTGTTGCTGGTCTTCGGCCGACGCGGCCTGCTCGGTGGCTGGCTCGACAGCACGTTCGGCATCACCCTGCCCTTCACGACCACGGGTGTCGTGCTGGCCGAGGCGTTCGTCGCCATGCCGTTCCTGGTGATCGCCGTGGAGGGTGCGCTGCGTGCCGCCGACCACCGCTTCGAGGAGGCAGCGGCGACGTTGGGCGCCAGCCGCTGGACCACCTTCACCCACGTCACGCTGCCGCTGGTGGCGCCCGGCCTGGCCGCCGGGGCGGTGCTCTGCTGGGCCCGGGCGCTCGGAGAGTTCGGTGCCACCATCACCTTCGCCGGCAACTACCCCGGTCGGACACAGACCATGCCGCTCGCCGTCTACCTGGCGTTGGAGACGGACCTGGAGTCCGCGATCGTGCTCAGCCTGGTGCTGCTCGTCGTGTCGGTGGGCATCCTGGTGGCGTTGCGGGACCGCTGGATGACCACCGCATGAGCGACCGACTTCTCGACGCGAGGCTCGTCGTCGACCGGGGCGTCTTCCGGCTCGACGTGCCGCTGGGGGTTGCCCCGGGCGAGGTGGTGGCGTTGCTCGGCCCGAACGGCGCCGGGAAGACCACCGCGCTGCGGGCGCTGGCCGGGCTGCATCCCCTCACCGACGGGCACGTCACCCTCGACGACGTCGACCTGGACCGCCCGGCGACCGGGGGCTGGGTGCCCACCGAACGCCGGTCGATCGGCGTGGTCTTCCAGGACTACCTGCTGTTTCCGCACCTCAGCGCCTTGGACAATGTGGCCTTCGGACCGCGCCGGCGCGGCGTCGAGCGGCGGGCCGCCCGCGCCACGGCCCGGGAGTGGCTGGGCCGGGTGGGGCTGGAGGCGCAGGCGCAGCGCAAGCCGCGGCAGCTCTCCGGCGGTCAGGCGCAGCGGGTGGCGCTGGCCCGCGCGCTGGCCGTGGCACCGTCGCTGCTGCTGTTGGACGAGCCGCTCGCCGCGCTGGACGCCCGCACCCGGCTGGACACCCGCGCGGAGCTGCACCGGCACCTGTCGGCGCACGCGGGCGCGACGGTGCTGGTCACCCACGACCCGCTGGACGCGTTGGCGTTGGCCGACCGACTGGTCATCGTCGAGGGTGGCCGTGTGGTGCAGGAGGGCGACGGGCCGAGCGTGACCGCCCGCCCGCGCACCGACTACGTCGCCCGGCTGGTCGGGCTGAACCTGTACCGGGGCCGTGCCGACGGGCACGGGGTGCGGGTGTCGCCGGAGCTGACCCTCACCGTCGCCGACCGGTTGGACGGCGAAGCGTTCGTGGCGTTTCGCCCGGCCGCTGTGGCTCTGCACCCGGCCCGGCCGGACGGCAGCCCACGGAACACCTGGGCGGGCACAGTGGCCGGCGTCCAGCGCCACGGTGACAACGTGCGGGTGCAACTGGACGGACCGATCGGGGTGGCCGCCGACGTCACGCCGGCCGCCGCCGCCCAGTTACGGCTGATCCCCGGCCAGCGGGTCTGGGTGGCGGTCAAGGCGACCGAGACCCACGCGTACCCGGCCACCGGCTGACCCGACGCCGGCCACAGCGTCACCGGGGTGGACCCGACCGGCGCGTCCGGCGCCGCCGCCCGTGCCACGCCGACCGCCGGCCCGCGCGGACGCCGATCGGCTTGCCCCGCCAACGCGGGACCCGTCAGCCGGCACGACACCGCCGCACACCCGGCGCGGCACCCGCCAAGCGGGTGCGGCCAACGCGGCGCGGGCAGGGACGCTGGTCAGCCGGCGAGCAGGTCGGCATGCGCGGCGCGCAGCCGGGCCAACGTCGGGTCGCTGCCCGGGACGACGCGGCTGTCCAGCTCGGCCCACGCCTCGGCCAGCGCCGCACGGACCGCGCCCAGCTCGGCGGCGTGCCGCTGTGCGCTGCGTCGGTGCTGCTCCTCAAGGCGGCGGGCCCAGCCGGCGGTGACCGTCGCGAGCCGGTCGGCGTCGGCACGGGCCTGGGCGGCACTGCGGGCGGCTGCGGCGGGGACGATCGCGGCGACCGGGCGGGGATCGCCGTCGCGGGTGACGACGGTGACCGCGTCGGTCAGCTCGGCCAGCGCGACGAGCTGGCTGAACCGGGTGCGCGCCTCACGCAGCGGCACGGAACGCGGCGGGTCGGAATGAGGGGTGAGCGCGGGGACGGCCATGGATGCATGGTGCCGCGCGGGTATGACAACTATTCGCGGTCGTCAGTGGACGGTGCGTAAGAGTCGGTCCACTCGTCCGCCAGCACCGACCAGATTTCAATGTCGATCCGACCGCGCGGACCCGGGATGACCTGGCGCAACGTGCCGTCGAGGCGCAGGCCGAGCCGGTCGGCGAGGGCCTTGCTGCGGGTGTTGTCGGCGTTGGTACGCCACTCCACCCGTTGGATGCCGCGCTCGCGCACCGCCCAGTCGACGATCCGGCGCACCGCCGGGGCGACCAGGCCCCTGCCCTGCGCCGCCGGCTCCACCCAGCAACCGACCTCGCAGACGCCCCGGGCCACGTCGAACGACACGAACATGACCCCACCGACGAGCGTGCCCCGCCACCACAGCCCCCAGATGCCGCCGCTGTCGCTGGCCCAGAGGTCGGCGTACCGCTGCAACACCGCGCGGGCCGACGGCAGGTCGGTGGCGACGAAGGACGGCGAGACCCAGGGTCGGATGTGCTCGCGGGCCCGGTCGAGGTGGGCGAGGAACTCCTCGGCCCGCCACGGGTTCAGCGGGCGCAGCTCGACATCCTCGGTCAACGGCAGGGCGAACACCGGGCCTCCACTCAGTACGCTTCTCACGTCGGTAGCAGGCTCGCACAGCCACCCTGGCCGAAGCACGACCACCCTCCGCGCTCACCCCGGCGATGCGTCCGCAACGCTCACCCCGGCAGGTGCGTCCGGAGCGCGGCGAACTGGGCCACGGTCAGGTAGGAGGGGTTGGCGGCCTGCGGCTGACGGAACACCTCCAGGGCGGCGAGCCGGTCGTCGGCACGCAACAGCAGCCGGGAGATGCGGTCCTGTTCGGCGAGGATGGGCAGATCCAGCGGCACCGACCACGGCTGCCCCGGTGCGCCTGGCTCGGCCGCCCCGGTGACCTGCCCGACGCCCCACACCCCGTACGGCAGTCGGCCCCGGCTGCCGCTGGCCCAGAAGACCACCGGCTGCCCGGCGCACATCAACCGCGCCCGGTAGCCGGGACGCACGCACCAGCTCGTCACCAGTGGCTTCCGGGCGAACCGGGCGGCGAGGTCGACCAGGTCCGCGTTGCCCTTGATCAGCCAGGCGCCCAGGTCGTCGAGGCGTACCCGTGGCTCGGTCATCCGCCTATCCTGCCCGGCCGCCGGCCGTCCCAATCAAATGATCATGTGGGTCCAGTAGCTGAGCCACAGCACGAACAGCGCGCCCTGCACCACCGCGAGCGTCGCGGTCAGCCACACGTCCACGCTGGTACGGCGGGCCCAGCGGGCCAGCACCAGCGCCACCGGGAAGGCGGCGAGCAGATAGCGCAGCAGGCTCTTGTACACCGGCGGGCCCATCGACAGCGGCACCAGCACCATGAGGACGCCGTACACCAGGTAGGCCAGCTCCCGGCGGCGGAAACCGACGACCAGCACCGCGAGGACGGCCACGGCGAACCACACCCGAGCGGCGTCGCGCGGCTCCCCGGTCAACCCGTCGAGCAGCACCGGGACGGGGTTCTGCACCTCGATTCCCCATCCGGTCTCCTGGGCGTGCTGGTAGGCGAGCCAGTCCCCGCCCCGCCACCGGCAGTACGCCATGAAGGTGAACCACCCGGCGGGTAACAGCAGCAACGGCCAGCCGATCCGGAGGTAGCCGAGCAGGGCGCGCGGCCCGAGCCGCCAGTCGTGCTGCCGGAGCAGCACCAGGGCCAGCGGCAGCGCCACGAGCAGGCCGACGGAACGGCTCATCGCCAGGAAGTAGCCGATCACGCCGACCAGCAGCCACCGGCGTCGCTCGGCGTAGAAGAAGGTGGCCAATGCGAGGCAGACGAAGAGCGACTCGGTCAGCGCGGCCTGGAACAGGAACGCGGTCGGCAGCAGCACCAGGTACCGGATGAACCGGCGGGCCGCGTACGCGTCGCCGAGCAGCAGCTCCGCCAGCCGGTGGCCGTACCAGAGCGCGAGCAGGAACGCGACGTTGCTGATCACCAGCAGTGCCAACGCGTTGTCGCCGCCGAGCACCGCGCCGAGGGGCCGGGCCAGGAACGGGTACAGCAGCGGAAAGCCGAAATCTCGCCACGGCCCGGTCAGCGGCAGGGTGCTCAGTCGCAGGTACAGCAGCGAGTCCCAGGCGAACCAGAAGGAGATCCACCGGTGCCCGGAGATGTCCCGCTGCTGCGCCCACATCAACGCCTCGTCCGGCGGCGGGGCCCCGGGGACGCCGTCCCAGGCGTGCAGGACCAGGAGCCCGAGCACTGTGAGCAGCAGCTTCCCGCCGAGGAACAGGCCGATGACGTACGGCCAGGGCGCCGGCACCCGGCGGGCCAGGCGCGCTGCGCCTCGGCCGGTCGCGACCGCCCGCGCGGCCAGCGTCGCCGCGCCGCTGCGCCACCGGTCCATCCGCCCGCTCCCCCGCTCCCCCGGCGCGCGGGGAGGTCGCTCTTCTCGTGGTACGCCACCGCGCGCCCCGCCGAAGCGAGGACCGGCTAGCACTAAGTGTGACATTCTGCGCGTAACGGGTGGACGCCGCGCCTCAACCATGGCGGTGAACAGGGAGCGCGTCAGCATGAGCGAGCAGAACGGCACGGTGGTCATCGGTGCGGGGCCGGCCGGGCTCACCGCGGCGTACGAGCTGCTCCGGCACGGCCGGTCGGTGCAGGTCTTCGAGGCCGACGAGGTGGTCGGCGGGATCAGTCGGACCGTGGAGCGCGACGGGTGGCGGTTCGACATCGGCGGGCACCGGTTCTTCACCAAGGTGCCGCGGGTGGAGGCGTTCTGGCACGAGATCCTGCCGGACGAGGACTTCCTGACCCGGCCCCGGATGAGCCGCATCTTCTACCGGGGCGCCCTGTTCAACTACCCGCTCAGCGCCGTCAACGCGCTGCGCAACCTGGGTCTGCCCGAGGCCGTCCGCTGCCTCGGCTCGTACGCCCGCGCCCGACTGCGGCCACCACGGGACCAGTCGCACTTCGAGGGCTGGGTGTCGGCCCGGTTCGGCTGGCGGCTGTACTCGATCTTCTTCAAGACGTACACCGAGAAGGTCTGGGGTATGCCGGCGGACCGGTTGCAGGCCGACTGGGCGGCACAGCGGATCAAGAACCTGTCGCTGGCCACCGCGATCCGCAACGCGCTGCTGCCCCGACGTCGGCGCACGGACGTGACCAGCCTGATCGAGGAGTTCCAGTACCCGAAGTATGGGCCCGGAATGATGTGGGAGCGCTGCGCCGAGCAGGTCCGCCAGCGGGGCGGGCACGTGTGGACGGGCAGTTGGGTCACCGCCGTGCACCGCGACCCGGCCCGTCGACGGGCGATCAGCGTGACGGTCAACGGCGCGGGCGGGCAGCGTACCGAAGCTGCCGACCACGTGATCTCGTCCATGCCGATCTCGGAGCTGGTGTCCGTGCTGCACCCTCCGGCGCCGCCGGAGGTGCTGGCCTGCGCGGCCGACCTGCGCTACCGCGACTTCCTGACGGTCGCCCTTGTCGTGCCGGCGGAGTTCTCGTTCCCTGACAACTGGATCTACGTGCACGACCCGGGGGTGCGGGTCGGTCGGATCCAGAACTTCGGCTCCTGGTCGCCGTACCTCGTCAAGGACGGCCGCACCTGCCTCGGCCTGGAGTACTTCGTGTTCGAGGACGACGAGATGTGGCGTACCCCGGATCCCGACCTGGTGGCCCTCGCCACCGCGGAGCTGGAGCGGTTGGGGTTGGTCCGACCCGGCGTGGTGGAGGCCGGCTACGTCGTGCGCATGCCCAAGGCCTACCCGGTGTACGACGAGCGCTACCAGCACAACGTGGACGTGATCAGGGCCTGGCTGACCGAGGCGGTGCCGAACGTGCACCCGGTGGGCCGCAACGGCATGCACCGCTACAACAACCAGGACCACTCGATGCTGACCGCGATGCTCACCGCCGAGAACATCGCCACCGGCAGTACGCACGACGTCTGGTCGGTGAACGTGGAGCAGGACTACCACGAGGAGTCCTGCGGCGGCGACGGCCGGCGGGGCACCGGCCGGGACGCGCCGGTGGTGCCCAGCCGGATCGTCGCGGCCCCGATCACCGTGCCGGAGGGGTCGGACGACCGAGCCGCTGTCGCCGCTCCCCCGTCTCACGCGGGAAGCTGAGCACGCCCTCGCGGCACGAGCAGGTGCTCAACGCGGCAGATGCGTGCAGTGTGCCACTGTGGCGTCGTCCGGGCTGCGCGCATCCGCGCCACCGGTGGTCTGCGCCTCGACCTGCCGGACCCGGGCGATGACGCCGGCCGGTCCGCTGGCGCGAAGCAGGTCCAGCACGCCCGGCCAGTCGGTCCGGCCGTAGGGGCTGACGATGCGGCTGGCACCGTTGCTGAGCAACGCGACACCGTTCAGGCCGGCGATCCGCCGGCTGCCGGTCACCGCCTCCCGCGCCGCACGGGGGTCGTCCTTGGCGATCCAGTAGCCGCCCGGCTGGTTCCGACGGGCACGCAACGCGGTGACGCACAAGGCTCGCACCTGGTCGTACTCCGGGGTGTCCTGGGCAATGCCGGCCAGCGGCGTCGCGCATTCCCGCCGCGCAGTCATCTCACGCTCATCAGTGATCACCAGCGGGCCGGCGTCGACCTGGTCGAGGACGAGGAAGGAGTCCGCGAGCAGGAGCCAGTCCAAGCGGCCCTGGCCGGCACGGACCATGGCGACGGTGGCCTGCGGGCTGCTGGGGTCCGCGATGTCGCAGGTGTCGCCGTGCTCGGCGGCGATCGCACCGATGGCGGTGGCGAGGATCGCGGCGAGATCTGGTTCGTCGCCGCGCGACAGGTGGCCGAGCAGCGCGCCGCCGAGGCGGTGCGTGTACCAGGCGACGCCGTGGGAGCACAGCGACTCGGCGCCTGGAATGCCGGCGCCGTCGAGCAGGACGACAGCGCCGGGAACCGCACCGACGAAGTCCTCGTTCGGCCGATCGGCTCTGCCGACGCTCGTTACCAGGCTGACGCGCACTCGTGGGCTCCTGTCCGGACACGCGGCGCCGTTGGGGTGGGTACGGTCAGCACCGCGTGGCGCCCAGCGCCGCGACAGCCCGGCGGCTGCGGTGGGGCGGGCAGCCCGTACTGGTCCGCCCATGGGCGGGCGGCCAGGTTGTGGTGGAAGGTCTCCTCGGCATCGAGGTGGGCGCCGTCGATGACGAGCCGGGCCACCGTGGATACCTGCCGGTTGCGAACCAGGCCATGCTCGACGCCGCATCGGACATCACCTCGCCACCCAGCATCCACCGCAAGCCATCACGCTACCGACCGGTGAGAGCTGGCCGCGAACTCGACCCCCACTGTTGATGGACCGTGACTGATACGGTCCAGATGCGTGACGTCCGGCCGAAGAGAGGGAACGCGAGCCAATGGATATCGACGACGAGGACACTCAGGGTTGGGGTCTTGCGGACGCGATCGAGGCCCTCAAGGCCGATCTGGCGGCAGCTGCCGTCACGCCGACCAGCTATCCGAAGTTCCCGGTGACCTCGGCGACGATCGAGTTGAAGGTCGTCGCGACGCGCAGCAAGACCGGCAAGGCCGGGTTCAAGGTGCCGTTCATCCACACCGAACTGGGTGGCGAACTGGGTCGCGTAGACGAGGTGCTCAGCACCATCACCGTGCAACTGGGAGCGCCAGTAGATGCGGTGGGCAACCAGGTGAGCATCTCGGACTCGGCTGACCAGTTGAAGCGCTGAGGCGATCCGTAGCCCACCTCGATGCACGTCGCGGAACGCGTCCTCGGGATAGCCGCCGATAGAGGGGTCGGCCATCCCGACGGCCGATATGGCTTCGGGTCCGGCTTCCTCGTCGCGGGCCGTGCCGTTCTGACCTGCGCCCACGTCGTCGCCGGTGCCCGCGAGGTGCTCCTGAACGACGCCGTGGGCAACGAATACACCGGACACGTCGCACATCTCGGTGACCGACGGCCGCCCGGCACCAGCATCGCCCCCGACCTGGCCATAGTCGAGATCGACGACCCCGCGGTGGACGCGTCGCCCTTTCCGATCGCCGAGATCGACCGCACGGGCATGGGAACACTGGAGTCGGTGCGCATCGTCGGATGGCCACGGTTCATGGATACTGCGGACAAGACCGGCCGGAGCACCTACTCCGCCGTCGGCACGATCGAGGACATGACCCGGCGGCGTGAAGGGCTACTCCGCGTCGACGTCAGTGGCAGCCCGCCGGCGAACGTCGAGCCGGGTTCCCCTTGGCAGGGGTTTTCCGGAGCGCCGGTCTTCGCTGACGGGCATCTGGTCGGGGTCGTGACCACGCACGGCCTGCCGGAAGGCCCCAGCGCCCTCACCGCCATACCCCTCACCGTGAATCTGCCGGACGGCTGGCGGACGGCGCTTCGCGCGACCCACGTCTCTCCCCTGCACATCGTGCGGCCGGGGCCGGCCGGCCCGCCCTGCGTCGTTCACCACCAAACGGTGCTGCGGTCACTGAACGGCTATCGTTCCAGTCTGCTCTACGACGTCATGCCCTACGTCGAGCCGCACGCCGAAGCCGTCTGGCGACCGAGCAGCGTCTGGCAGAGGTTGCGTGCCGATGACGGCCCGAACGCCGTCCTGGTGAGCGGACACGGCGGTATCGGCAAGACCCGCACACTGCTCGAGGTTGCCGGCATGGCCGTCGAGGATGGCTGGACGGTTCTGCACGTACGCGCGGGGAACGCCGCGCGGGTGGTGGATCATCTGACCACATTCGTGCGGTCGAGCTTCGCGCCTGTGCTGCTGGTCGTCGACTACCTCAACCAGAGCCTGGCGAAGGACCTCGACCTCCCGCAGTTGCTCGCCCTGATCCAGCAGAACCGACGCGGCTCCGGCCCACACCTCGCCGTTCTCGCCAGCGCCCGTACGGGTTGGCTGCTCACGCCTGCCCACGCCCGCGAGGTTGTCGCCCTCGAACAGATCCAGCTCGCGCCCGAGGCCGCGGACCTGCGGGCCATCTGCGCGTCGCTGGCACAGGCCGTCGCCCCGCGCGCCGCTGAGCAACTGGGTCTGGACACCCTGCTGGGGTACACCGACGCCGTTCGGCCCATCCTCACCCTCCTGGTGGCCCGGCAGATCGAAGATCGGGTCACGCGCGGGCTGGCCCTACCGCGCGCCACCATGGACGCCCACGACCTCCGGCAGTGGCTGGAGCTGCGCCTCGACGAGGACCAGCTCGTGCCACGGCTCGACTCGCCCGAGAGTTTGTGGGGCCCGGAGGTGGAGGTCCACATCCGGGCGGCGGCAGCCGTGTTCCTCGCCACCCCGGGCACCGAGGCGACGCTCGTGGAGACCGCGTCGCACATATTCAATGATGGTGCCTCGGCGGCGAACCTGCTGCGTCTGCTCATCAAGATGGGCTGGCTCATCAGCAGCGACGGCGGCCTCGACTCCGTACACGACGTCGTCACGGACTTCCTGGTCAGCGGAGTCGTCTTCTGGAGCACCACAGGTGCCCTGCGCCAGGCACTGACCGCACAGCTCATGGACGCCGTCGGCCAACAGCAGGCATCCCTGGAGCACGCGCTGGTCGCGCTCGGCCGGCTCGTCGACGACATTGACGAGAGGGAACGTGCGGTCGACCTGGTAGGCGAGATCGACCGCTGGTTCGGAGAACATCGCGAGTCGGTGGTACGGCTGCTGCTGCAGGACAAGCGGATTGGGGCCCGGACGGCGGCGGTGCTGGTAAGCAGCGGCATGCTCACGACGACCCGGCAGGCATACTGGGACCACGCGTTCGGCCCTCTGCTGACGGCGCTCGGCCGCGAGCCGGAGGCCTTCTCTCTCCTCCTGGCCGCAGTGCGTGCGGTGCCCCTCGAAAGCCGGGACGTCGTCGCTGAGCTGGCCGACCACGCGATCGCCTGGCTTACCGGACGTCCGCTGGCTGGGGTCGAACAGCTTCTCCGACTGCTGCTCCGCCGCGACGACCTTCCACCGGATCGCGCCAGGGCAGCTGTTCGGCTGGCCAACGACTGGCTGCGCCTGCACTCGCGCGACGCTCGGTCCGACGTCCTTCTCAGTTCCACGCTGATGTGCGACATCGTGGATCACGAGGCGGACGCCGACCTCGAACGGCTCACCGGGTTCGCACTGCAGTGGCTGGCCGCGAACGGCACACAACTGAGAGCGTCGTACCTCCTGCGAGCTATGAGCAGGGTCAAGCACCTACCCGATGATGTCGTTGGGCCGCTCGTCTCCCGCGCACTGTCCTGGCTGGGAACGCACGGCGAGACCATCGAGGCGAGCTTTGTGCTGCCGGGCTTCCTCAATCAAACGGCGGTACCGCAGAAGAGTGTCACCGACTTCGTTGGAGCGGCCCGAGCTTGGCTTGCGCACCACCAGACGCGGCCGGAGGCCAACTACGTTCTGGCGCACCTGCTGACCCGCCACGGGCTCGATGCCGAGGTCGTTTCGGAGACCTTCGATCACACGCGTGAGTGGATCAAGCAGAATTCGAACGACCCCAGCGCCGACTACCTTGTCCAAAGGGCACTGGCCCACCCTGCACTGCCCACGGAGATGGCGGGGGTCGTCTACGCGGCGGCGTCCGAATGGTTGGCGAGCTACGGGTCCCTTGAGACGGCGACCTACCTCCTGCAGGTGCTCGTGCCCGCGAACGGCCTACCCGAAGACCTGCGCGCCACCACGTTCACCACCGCACGAACCTGGCTGCAGACACACGGCCAACACCTCACCGCGAACTACCTCCTCCAGGTGCTCGTGGCCGCCACCGGACTACCCGAAGACCTCCGCGCCACCACATTCACCACCGCACGAACCTGGCTGCACACCCACGGCCAACACCTCACCGCGAACTACCTCCTCCAGGTACTCCTGCCCGCCACCGGACTACCCGAAGACCTCCGCGCCACCACATTCACCACCGCACAAAGCTGGCTGCACACCCACGGCCAGCACGTCGACGCGGCCTACCTCCTACAGGTGCTCCTGCCCGCCACCGGACTACCCGAAGACCTGCGCGCCACCACGTTCACCACCGCGCGGACCTGGCTGCACACCCACGGCCGACACCACACCACACGACACCTGCTCGCGGCATTGCTACAGACCGATGGGCTGCCCGAAGACCTGCGCACCATGACGTTCAGCAGCGCACAGGCCTCGCTGCAGACGCACGGCCAACACCTCACCGCGATCTACCTCCTGCAGGTACTCCTGCCGGCCACCGGCCTACCCGAAGACCTCCGCGCCACCACGTTCGCCACCGCACGAACCTGGCTGCACACCCACGGCCAACACCACACCGCGAACTACCTCTTGCAGATGCTCCTGCCCGCCACCGACCTACCCGAAGACCTCCGCACCACCACATTCACCACCGCACGAACCTGGCTGCACACCCACGGCCACCACCTCGACGCGGCCTACCTCTTACAGGTGCTCCTGCCCGCCACCGACCTAACCGAAGACCTCCGCACCACCACATTCACCACCGCACAAAGCTGGCTGCACACCCACGGCCGACACCACGCCGCACGACACCTGCTGGAAGCACTGCTACAGACCGATGGACTGCCCGCAGACCTGCGCACCACCACCTTCACCACCACACAGACCTGGCTGAGGACACACGGCCAACAGCTCACCGCGAACTACCTCCTACAGGTACTCCTGCCCATCAACGGACTACCCGAAGACCTCCGCACCACCACATTCACCACCGCACAGACCTGGCTGCACACCCACGGCCAACACCACACCGCACGACACCTGCTGGAAGCACTGCTACAGACCGGCGGACTACCCGCAGACCTGCGCACCACCACCTTCACCACCGCACAAAGCTGGCTGCACACCCACGGCCGACACCACGCCGCACGACACCTGCTGGAAGCACTGCTACAGACCGGCGGACTGCCCGCAGACCTGCGCACCACCACCTTCACCACCACACAGACCTGGCTGAGGACACACGGCCAACAGCTCACCGCGAACTACCTCCTACAGGTACTCCTGCCCATCAACGGACTACCCGAAGACCTCCGCACCACCACATTCACCACCGCACAGACCTGGCTGCACACCCACGGCCAACACCACACCGCACGACACCTGCTGGAAGCACTGCTGAGAATCGATGTCGTGCCGGCCGCAGCTCGGGAACTGTTCGTCGACGCCGCGGTATCCTGGCTGGATTTGTGGTGGCAGGAGGCGTCGGCAGTTTCGGTTCTCAGCGCACTGCTTCGAATCGAGTCACCTGGCAGCGACGCTGCCGACCACCGGAGTGGTGCCACCATCCCCGGCGCGAGACTGGTCGAACGGGCACTGCAATGGCTGTCCCGTTTCGGGTCGGCCACGGAAGCTCGGTCGGTCCTCGGTCTCTTGCTGCGGTCGCCGGCTCTCGAAGCGCGGGCACGCCATCAGGTGCTCCAGGCCGCGGTGGTCTGGCTGAACGAGCACGCCGATTCACCTCGCGCCTGCGAGATCATCTCCGCGGTGCTGGGCAATTCGGACGTGCCGAAGGAGATGCTGGTCGACGCGTTCGAGGGAGCGCGCATCTGGCTGAGTCGACCGAAGCCCAAAGCATCCCGAGCCCGACCTGTCATCGAGGCCCTCTTCCGGCGGCAGCCGGAATATCCGGAGGCGGTCCGAGCAATCGCTTCCCAGTACCTGATCGCCCTGGAGCGTGGGATCGACACGGCTCAGACCCGGTTTGCTCTCGCCGCTTTCCTCACCGAACCGCTCCTGGACGGCGAGGTCCGGGAGACTGTCCTACGCCTCACTCGCGAATGGCTGGTGCGGTTTGCCGAGCTGCCCTCCGCCCACCTCGTCCTCGGAGCCACGGCTAGCCGCGGTGACCTGACCGCGGACGAGGTGCGGTGGTTCGAGCGCTTCGTTGCGGCATGGCTGGGCGAAAATTCGCAGGCACCGCCCGCACGTCCGCTCGCCCAGGCGCTACTCGACGGCGCCGTGACGTTTCCACACGCATTGCACGGGGAGCTGCTCAGGATTGCGCAGGCCAGCTACGACGACTCCGCTGGTCGCAGTGCCGGAACGGGTGGCGGCTAGCTAACCCCTGCGCCAAAAACCCCGCGATCGACCGTGCGCTCGGGGCCCGCGGGCCACCGCGCCGTAGCTGGAGGCGTCGGCCAGGGGCGGAAGCTGCTCCACCGCACGCCGTGGCCCGTGGGCCCCGCCGAGGCGCGGACGCCGGCATGTCGGGAAACCGCTTACCAGGCCACTATTGACGGTCTTCACTGGCTGTCAGTACCGTGATGCGGGCAGCGAGAAAGCGCTTTCCGACCCCTCACCGTCCGACAGGGAGCGCCCCCATGCCCCGACACCTCCGTGCGTTCTGCCTGATCCTGCTCGCCATCGCCACAGCGGTGAGCACCACCACCGCCCTGCCCGCCGAGGCCGCCCCGCGCTTCCGGGTGATGGTCTTCTCCAAGATCACCAACTTCTACCACGACTCGATCCCGGCCGGCATCGCCGCGATCCAACAGCTCGGTGCCGCCCACAACTTCGAGGTCGTCGCCACCACCGACGCGGCGGCCTTCACCGACGCCAACCTCGCCACCTTCGACGCTCTCGTGTTCAACAACACCAACAGCCTCCCGACCTCGGGCGACCTGCTCAACGCCAGCCAACGGGCCGCGTTGCAGACGTTCATCCGCAACGGCGGTGGTTGGGCCGGCCTGCACGCCGCCTCCGCCAGCGAACGCGACTGGCAGTGGTACGAGGGCCTGGTCGGCACGATCTTCGACTACCACCCCGACTTCTCGTCCACCGGCGGCACCTTCCCCGGCCGGGTCAAGGTGCTCGACCGGGCGCACCCCTCCACGCGCAACCTGCCGGAGCTCTGGGAGCAGAGCGAGGAGTGGTACAACTGGCGGACCAACCCGACCGGCAACGTGCACACCCTCGCCCAGATCAAGGTGCGCGACGGGATCAACGGCCTGGACGAGGGCGTCGACCACGCGTACTCCTGGTGTCAGCCCTACGACGGCGGCCGGTCCTGGTTCACCGCCGGTGGGCACGCCAGCTCGCAGTTCAGCAGCGCGACCTTCCTGGAGCACCTGCGCTACGGCATCGAGTGGGCGGCCGGCGCGGTCGCCGGTGACTGCTCGGCCACCAAGACCAGCAACTTCGAACGGGTGGGGCTGGTCACCGAGAACCTGGCCGACCCGTTCGAGCTGGCCGTCGGCCCGGACCGGAAGGTCTACTACATCCAACGCACCGGCGCGCTGAAGGTGGTCAACTCCGACACCCTGCAGGTCACCACGCTGATGGACTTCGCGTACACCTCGGCGATGACCGACCAGTCCGACGGGCTGCTCGGGATGACCCTGGACCGCAACTTCGCCAGCAACGGCTGGATCTACCTGCTCTGGTCGGACAAGACCCTCAAACAGCTCAACCTGTCCCGGTTCACTGTCGCCAACAACAGCGTCGCGCTCTCCTCGGAGAAACGGCTGCTGACCGTCCCCACCTATCGGGGAGAGGGCCGGGCCAACTCGCACATGGGCGGGTCGCTGGCCATGGACACGGCGGGACGGCTCTACGCGGCGATCGGTGACAACACCGACCCCTTCGCCTCCAGCGGCTACACCCCGGTCGACGAACGCTCCGGCCGCGCCGCCTGGGACGCCCAGGGCACGGCCGGCAACACCAACGACCTACGCGGCAAGATCCTGCGGATCACCCCACAATCCGACGGTACGTACACAGTGCCCAGCGGCAACCTCTTCCCGGCCGGCACCGCGAGGACCCGGCCGGAGATCTACGCGATGGGCATGCGCAACCCGTTCCGGATCACCGTCGAGCCGCAGACCAACGCGGTGCTGGTGGCCGACTACGGTCCGGACGCCCGCGCCGCCGACCCCAACCGCGGTCCGGAGGGGACTGTCGAGTTCAACCGGATCACCAGCGCCGGCAACTTCGGTTGGCCGTACTGCGTGGGCAACAACATCCCGTTCAACGACTACAACTTCGCCACCAACACCTCGGGGGCGAAGTTCAACTGCGCCGCACCGGTGAACAGCTCACCCAACAACACCGGCCTGACCACCCTGCCGGCGGCGAAGTCCGCGCTGGTCTGGTACGCGTACTCCGCCTCCACCCAGTTCCCGGAGCTGGGCACCGGTGGTGGCGGGCCGATGAGCGGCCCGGTCTACGACTACGACCCGACCAACACCCGCACCACGAAGTTCCCCGAGTACTTCGAGGGCAAGTGGATCACCTATGAGCTGACCCGCAGGTGGTTCAAGACGCTGTCGATCCACAAGACGGCGCAGACCTTCAGCAACGCGCGCTTCGGCCCGACCGCCGTGGGTGACCTCCAGTCCATCAACGGGATCTTCGACAACATGAGCTGGATCCAGCCCTTCGAGGCGGAGTTCGGCCCGGACGGTTCGCTCTACGTCATCGACTTCGGCGAGGGCACCGGCAGCGGTCGCGGCGGCAGCAACGCCGGCGCGGGCATCTACCGGATCGACTACGTCGCCAACGGGCGGCCACCGACCGCGAAGATCGCCGCCAGCCCGGACAGCGGACGTACGCCGCTCGCTGTCAGCTTCTCCTCGGCCGGCACGACAGCGGGTGACGGCACGGCGCTCAGCTACGCCTGGGACTTCACCAACGACGGCAGCACCGACTCCACCGCCGCCAACCCGAGCCACACCTACTCGACGGCCGGAAAGCACACCGCCCGGCTGACCGTGCGCAACAGCGGCAACGGGTTGACCGCCACCGCGGTCACCGACGTGGTGGTCGGCAACACCCGGCCGACGGTGACCATCACCGTGCCCGACGGCGGGTTCTTCGACTTCGGTGACAAGATCCCGTACACGGTGACGGTCACCGACCCGGAGGAGACCACCATCGACTGCGCCAAGGTGACGGTGCAGACGCAGCTCGGCCACGACTCGCACGCCCACCCGCTGGACGTCTACACCGGCTGCTCCGGGCTGCTCGCCACCGAGGCGGACGCCGGTGACGGCCACGGGCCGGGGCAGAACCTCTACACCCTGATCACCGCGCAGTACACCGACGGCGGCGCGGCCGGGGGCGTACCGGCCCTGACCGGCTCTACCCGCGTGCAGTTGCAGCCCAAGAGCAAGGAGGCCGAGCACTTCAGTGCCCAGTCCGGCGTCACTGTCAACGACCGGGCCACCGCCCGCGCCGGCAAGCGGCTCGGCGAGGTCGACCACAACGACTGGGTGGCGTTCGGGCCGGCGGACCTGCGCAACGTCGGCTCGGTGACGCTCGGGGTGACCAACGGCGGGCTCGGCGGCACCATCGAGCTGCGCACCGGCTCTCCCACCGGCACGCTGATCGGCACGGCCACCATCGGCTCCACCGGCGGGTGGGACAACCTGGTCTCCCCCACCGTCACGCTGACCAACAAGCCCACCGGCACGACCACCCTGTACGCGAAGTTCGTCAACGCCGCCCAGGTCGGTGGCACCCCGGACCTGATGGCCCTGGACTGGCTGCGGTTCAACGGCGCCGGGGTCAAACAGGAACCGGGCGGGACGTTGTCGCTGGGCGCCAGCCCGACCGGCGGCGCCGCGCCGCTGACCACCACGCTCACCGCCACGGCGACGGCGCCGTCCGGGCAGAGCATCACCGACTACGCGTGGGACTTCGGCGACAACAGCGCCATCACGCACGGAGCGACACTACGGTCGACGGCGCACAGCTACCCCCGCAAGGGGACCTTCACCGCCCGGGTGACTGTCACCTACACCAGCGGGGAGACCCGCTCGCTCAACCTGACCCTCACGGTCAGCTGACCCCGGTAGCCGGCGGGCGGGAGCGTCCCGCCCGCCGGCGCCACCAAGCAGGCCTGATCGCCGTGCCGCTCATCGGCCGGCCGATTCCAGGGCTGATCGACGGCTACGCCCTCGATGGGGGTGCTTCTTGCGGACGCAGTGCGGTCAGGAGGCTGTCGAGTTGACCCCAGGCCCGCGCGCTGGCGATGGGGTCGATGTAATCCCTGGACTCGATGATGAGCCCGTCGCGGATACGCATCACGAAGACGCAGGGCACCGTGAACGCCTCACCCGTCTCGGCCACCTGCCCCTGATAGGCGAACTCGGCGACAATCACCTCCGGGTCCGCAGTCTCGTGAACTGTCACGTCGACTGGCTTACGGACCAGCGTCCGGGCGACCGGAGGCCGCGAGGTGAAGTGCTCGTGCAGTTCGTTGCGGCTCCGCAGCGGCGGCGGGTCGAGCGGGTGGAACGGATGCGTCACGTGGGTCTGTTCGGCGTACAGCTCGGCCAGGTCGTCGTACGGACCGTCACAGACACCGTTCACCAGTCGGAGGAACGTTTCACGTGGGCTACTCATGCCGGGCTTCCTTCGCGATCGGTAGATGTCACCTGAGCCACGCCGAGACCTACCTCCGGGGCGGCTGGTACCCCAACGACGGCACCCTACTGACCTCAGCCTCGATCTGACTGTCCCGAAGCGCTTTCTTCGCCCCGTATCCACTGCATCGGCACCGACGGAGGCGCGTGTCGTACCTGTGTGTGAGGCTACGAGACATGGCGACTTTCGTTCTGATCCACGGCGGTGGGGGCAGCGCCTGGGACTGGCATCTCCTTGTCCCCGAGCTGACCAGCCGGGGCCACGACGTGGTAGTACCGGAACTGCCGATCGAGGACACATCCGCGGGGTTCGCCGAGTTCTGCCGGACTGTCGTCGACGCGATCGGCGACCGGCGTGACCTCGTGGTCGTCGGGCACTCGTACGGTGCGTTCACCGCGCCGCTCATTGCCGACAAGCTGCCGGTACGGCTGCTCGTCCTGCTCACACCGATGGTCCCCAGACCTGGCGAGAGGCCCGGTGACTGGTGGGCCAACACCGGTTACCGCAGCGCCGAAGGGCTCACTGAGGAGGAGCAGTTCTTCAACGGTGTCCCGGCCGAGATCATCGCGGAGGCAGCATCACACAGCCGGGGCCAGGTCAGCGCGGAGGGCGACGAGCCGTGGCCCCTGGACGCCTGGCCAGACGTGCCGACGACGGTGCTCCTCGCACGCGAGGACCGGTTCTTCCCGGCGGACTTCCAGCGCCGGGTTGCCGCCGACCGACTCGGCGTCGTTCCGGATGAAATAGATGGCGGCCACTGCGTGCCGCTCAGCCACCCGAAGCAACTCGCCGACCGCCTGACCGCGTACCCGCTGACCTGAAGGCGTGACCACGGCCGTCACCGTCTGGGACGGCGGCGAGCACCGGCCCGGCCGCATCGAAAATGACGGTGGGGCGGTGCACATTGGCACCGCCCCACGCCTGGTTGAACGGTTACTGCCAGGAACTCTGTTGGGTGTAGACCAGGTTGCCGGGGACCACAGTGCCGTTGGTGCTGTACTCGGTGTACGCCCAGAAGTCACCCTCGGCCAGCGGCTTGTTCGGCTTCAGCGTGAAGTTGAAGCCCTGACCGCGCTCCGAGGTGGAGGGCAGCGTGAGGGTGGCGCCCGAATACTTGGCGTTACGGCCGATGATGGCGTGACTCAGGTCGAAGTCGACGACCGGAGCACCGGGGTACTGTGCGAACACGTACGCGGTGTAGCGCCCCGGCTCGGGCAGGAACTTGTACGCCTGCTCAGCGCTGGTCCAGTACCTGTCACTGCTGTAGATCAGGGTGTCGCCCTTGTACAGGTAGAGATCGAGGTTCGTGTTCGGATCAGCGGTGTTGGCCTCGACGACAATGCCGGCGGTGTTCGCCGGCACCGTGAAGTCGACCTTCTTCACACCGGTGGCGCTCGGGTCGAACACGCCCCCGTAGACGCCGGCCGGCATCGAGTACGACGTGCGCCGCATCGGCGTGTAACCGGTGCTGCGACCGACGAGCGGGCCGGTGAAGCCCGGCTGGACCATGCCGAAGGCGCCGTTGGCCATCCGGGCGAACTCCTCGCCGTCGTCCGCGTACGGCCGGGCCGCGATGCCCCACGGACGGGCAGCGACCGGAATCCGGGCGCTGTGGGCCTTACCCTGCCAGGTGATCGCCCCGGTCACGTACCGGTCCCACGGCGCGCTGCCTCGACGCAGCGTGATGGTGACCGTCGCGGACTTGCCGGGGGCCAGGGTCACCGATGCCGGCGACACGGTGACCTTCATGCCGGGCAGACCGGACACCGACGAACGGTAGGTCTCCCGCGCCTTGCCCACATTGGTCAGGGTGCGGGTGAGGCTCACCGGGCGGGTCCCGTCGTACTCGCGCAACGAGATGGCCGGCAGGTTGAGTTCCTTGCCGTCGGGCGCGGCCGTCTCGCTGAACTCGATCAGCTCGGCCGCGGTGGGCTCGATGACCAGTCCCGGGTCGGTGGCCCGGGGCAGGTTGATGAAGCCGCTGCCCTGCTCCAGGGGGCTGCTGGTGCCAACGGTGTCGGTGGCGGTGGTGCGCAGCGCGGAGGCGACCGCGCCGGGTGACCAGTCCGGGTGCGTGGCGCGCAGGATCGCCGCCGCCCCGGCCACGTACGGCGAGGCCATCGAGGTGCCGGAGTACGCGTCGTACTGTCGCCCGAAGTTGCCGGCCGGTGAGACAGCGGCGATGATGTTCGATCCGGGCGCGACCAGGTCCGGCTTGAAGACGCCGAGGGTCACCTTGTCCGGGCCGGTGGAGGAGAAGTCAGCCACGCTCGGGATGCCCGGGACGCTGGAGCCGTCGCCGCCGGTGCGCAACGACACTGTCGCGTCGGTGGGGTGGCGCATCAGGTAGTTGAACAGTGTGCCGGCCTGCTTCTCGGTCGGCAGGTAGACCACCGGGAAGTTGAAGATGGAGTTGATCCGGTAGTTGCCGACCGGGTCGAACACCATCATCGCCGCCCCGCCCTTGGCCTTGATCTCGGCGGCGGAGCCGAACATGTCGGACAGCGCGCAGGCGACGACCTTGCCCTTGATCTTGGCGGGGTCCAGGCTTCCGGGCTCGCAGTAGACCGCGCCCAGATCCGGCGAGCCGGCCTGGTCGCCGAAGACCAGCGGCCGTGCGCCTCCACCAGGCAGGGCGTCCAGCGAGCCGCCGACCAGCTTGGTGCCGTCGCCCAGCTTGGCGGTGGCCTCGTCGAGCTTGGTCACCGCCGCGCCGACAGTGGTCACCCAGGGCGCGGCGTTGCTGATGGCTCCACTGACGATGCCGGTGTTGCCGGCCGACGCCGCGACGAAGACCCCGGCCAGCGAGGCGTTGAGGAACGCCACGCCGATGGGGGTGTTGGCCTCCCAGTCGCCGAGGTCGGAACCGATCGAGAAGTTCAGCACCTGTACGCCGTCGGCGACGGCCGCGTCGATTCCGGCGATGATGTCAGCGTCGTAGCCCATGCCACCCCAGAGCACCTTGTAGACGGCGATCTGGGCATCCGGCGTCACCCCGGAGACGGGACCGTAGCGGCGACCGTCGATCGTGACGTTCGCGATGGGCAGGCCGGCCGCGGTGGAGGCGGTGTGGGTGCCGTGCCCGGACGCGTCGCGGGGGGACAGGAACTCGCCCTCGGGCACCGAGCCACCGCCGGCGAGCCACGAGTCGGCGAAGTACCGGGCACCGACGATCTTGCCGTTGCAGTGCGCGGCCACGAAGGCCACACCGGTCTGGCAGGTGCCGTGCCAGTTCGCGGGAGCGGGCATCGTCTTGGCGAACGACGCGCTCTCCGGCCAGATGCCGGTGTCCAGGACGCCGATCACCATGCCCGCGCCGGTGCCGGGTCCGGGCTTGGCCGGCCGGCCGGAACGGTCCGTCGGTGCCGACTGGTCCGCGCCACCGGGGGTGGCGGGCGTCGGGTTGTCGGCGGTCGCCGTGCTCGCGGTGGGCGGCGCGGAGGGGGTGCCGAGGGCGCGCGAGGCGGTGACGGCGCGGACGCGCTTGTCCGCCCGCAACGTGCTCACCTGCTGGGTGGTCAGCTTCGCCGAAAACCCGTTGAACGCGGTGGTGTAGACGGCGTTGACAGTGACCCCGGCCGCGGCGGCGACGGCGCTCCGCTGCGTGTCGAGGTGCCGGCGGTATGCCTGCGACGGCGTGGACGTCACGTCCAGCCGGTTGCCCGCCGCCGGGCGGGTCCGCGCCAGACCGGACACCCCACCGGTGTACGTGGTCAACGGGTCCTCGGCCAACTCGACGACGTACATGCCGGGGCCGGTCTCGTCGACGGCTGCCTTCGGCGTGGCCGCGCGGTTGCCGCCGGGTCGGCGGTCGGCCCCGTCGGTCAGGGTGACCGACTTGTCGGACCCGGCGGTGAAGTAGCCGGCGCCACTGCCGTTAACCGGCGACCCCGAGGGTGCCGCCAACGCCGTTCCCGCGACACCGGTGGTACCGGTGATCAGGGCGACGACCAGCGTAGGTATCGCCAGTCTTCGCAGCCTGTTTCCGCTCGTGCCTGTAGCCACGAGGCTCCTTTCGGTTGCTCCCTTGTGGAGCTGTTCATCGATCGCGACCCGCTCATGGGAGCGCTCCCCCACCTAAGCCGCCGATGGTTAATCGATGGTTTGCGCGGTGTTACGGATCGCCGGTGCGTATAAGATCACGTTCCGCCGGCCGCGCCTAGATCATGTTTTTCCGGACGCCGTGGGAGCAGGGCATACACCCCGGTGAAAGGCCTTAGTCGGACAGGCCCGCCGGCACGGGCACCTTGAGGTACGCCAGGAGGGCGACGACTTCACGGTCGAGTTCCAGGCCCACCTCGTGGATCGCGTCCACTCCCAACGAGCCGAACGCGTGACTGGGTTGCTCGATGACGAACCGCGCTCCGCCGTCCGGCCGGTCGCTGATCAAGGTGCGCAGGGGCGCGTACAGCATGACCGTCGGGTCGTACCTGAACATCCGCTCGGCCGTGGTGTGGTTGCCCATCAGGTATTCGACGCAGTGCCTGGTGTCGCCCGCGAGGTTCATCATCGGTCGCAGGTCGCCGCTGCTCCAGTAGATGAGGAAGTCGTGCGGCGCCCGTTCGCGCATGAGGGCAAGGACGTCGTCCCAGGGTGCGTCGCGGGCCACCAACGCCTTGAACGCCGCCTCGTCATAGGCCGGGACGGCCTGCTCGTACTGCCGCCGGAAGTCATCGAAGGAGCGGTCGATGCTGATGTCCAGGCACCGGGCCTGGTAGCGCCGTTCGGCCCATCCGCGCTCCATCAGGCTCCCTCTCTACCTGGCGGGCTAGTTCCCCGAACCTACCAGCAAGAGTCCGAAATGCGAGTTTAGTATCTGAATAGTACTTATCCGACCGGGGACGGGGTGACTGGTGAACGGCGCGGAAGCACTGCTGCGGACGCTCGTCGACGGCGGCGTCGAGGTGCTCTTCACGAACCCCGGCACCACCGAGCTGCACCTGGTCGGGGCGCTGGAGGCGGTTCCCGAACTGCACGGCGTGCTCGCTCTCTTCGAGGGCGTCGTCAGCGGCGCGGCCGACGGTTACGCCCGGATCGCGGGTAAGCCCGCCGCGACGCTGCTGCACCTCGGGCCCGGACTCGCGTACGGCCTGACGAACCTGCACAACAGCCGCCGCGCCAACTCGCCGGTGGTGAACATCGTCGGGGACCACGCGACGTTCCACACCGCCTTCGATCCACCGTTGAACTCCGACATCGCCGCGCTGGCGGGATGGCTACGCGGCCCCGTCCGCCGCCCCGAGGACGCAGCCGGTGCCGGACCGGACGCCGCCGCCGCGCTCGCCGCCGCCCTGGAGCCACCCGGGCAGATCGCCACCGTGATCATGCCGGCGGACGTGTCCTGGTCCGAGGGAGGTGCGGCCGGGGCGCCCGTACGGCCCCGGCCGGCGCCGACAGTCGATCAGGAGACGATCACCCAGGTCGCGGAGGCCCTTCGAAGCGGCGAGACGACCGCACTGGTGATCGGCGGACCAGCTCTACGGGAGGCCGGCCTGCTGGCAGCGGGCCGCATCGCCGCGGCGACCGGTGCACGGGTCTTCCAGGAGCTCTACTCCAACCGGGTCGAACGAGGGGCGGGCCTACCCGCGTTCCCCCGGCTCGGCTTCTATCCCGACCAGGTGCTCGACCAACTGCACGGGACGCGGCACGTCATCGTCGCGGGAACCAAGGCACCGGTCTCGTTCTTCGCCTACCCCGACCAGCCGAGCCTCCTCGTGCCCGACGGGGCCCGGACGCACGTCCTGGCCGAGGTCGGTCAGGACGCCGTCGCCGCGCTGGTCCGGCTCGCCGACCTGGTGGCACCGGACGCGACGCCCCAGGTCACCGACCCGCACCGACCGACCCTACCCACCGGTGCGCTCACCCTGCAGAACTGGGCCGACGTCATCGCGGCGCTGCTACCCGAACGGGCCATCATCATCGACGAGTCCGTGAGCTCCGGCACGACCCTCGCCGCCGCCACCGTCGGCGCTCCCCGACACGACGTGCTGATGCAGACCGGTGGCGCCATGGGCGACGGTCTGCCCCTGGCCGTCGGCGCCGCCGTCGCCGCACCCGACCGACCGGTGGTGGCGCTGGTGGCCGACGGCTGCGTGATGTACACCGCCACCGCGCTCTGGACCCAGGTACGCGAGCGGTTGAACATCACCAACGTGATCCTCAACAACCACGGGTACGCGATCCTGCGCCAGGAGTGGGGCTATTTCAGCACGCAGCCGGGCCCGGCGAACCCCGACGCCAATCCACTGTTCGACCTGACCAACCCTCAGATCGACTTCGTGGGACTGGCGAACGCGTTCGGGATGCCCGCCACCCGCGCCAGCACCGCCGAGGAACTCGCGGAGCAGTTCTCCGCAGCACTGAACCAGCCGGGCCCGCACCTCATCGACGCCACCATCCCCGCTGCGGCCTAGGCGACGCCTGCCTGGCGGCGCCAGAGCACCGTGCAGGCCGCGGCCAGGGCCAGCCCGAGCAGCGGGGCGACACCCACCCCGGCGAGCGTGCAGGCCACCGCGAGCAGCGCCGGCGGCATCCAGCACCAGGCGGGCACGGTACGCGGGACACGACCGCGACGACGGGCCGCTGCTTCCACCGCCATCGGCACCACCAGCACCGGCAACGCGGCGGCCAGCAGCGTCAGCCACTGCAGCACCAGACGGTCGAACCGCGCCACCGCCAGCATCCCGCCGAGCACCGCGACGAGCAGCATCGCCGCCCGCGCCGGCACGCGGGGAGCCAGGCCACGCACCGCCAGGGAACCGGAGTACGTGGTGGTCAGCGCCGCCGCGAAAACCGCCACCGCGACGAACAGATTCGCGTACGCGGCCAGCCCCGAGCCGGCGGCGAGCAGCGCGACCACGTCGGCCGAGCCGGTCCGCAGCCACAGGCCGGCCCCGGCCAGCACCCCGAGCAGCGCCGGCCCGACCAGCAGCGCCACGCACCAGGCCAGGTCCCGCCTTCGGGAAAGGCCCACGCTGAAGTCCGGTGCGCGCAGCGCGAACACGGCCGCGTACCCGATCAGCGCGGCGGCGTCGGCGAGCCCGCCGCCGGCGAGGCGGACCGGGGCACCGGGTGGTGGAAGCACCGTCAGGCACCAGCCGACCAGCACCACCGCGCTGAGCGTGGTGACCACCGCGACCCGGTTACCGAGCCGGGCTGGCGCCCAGGAGACAGCGAGGACCGCCACCTCCAGCAGCGCCGGCCCGGCCCAGCCGGGCAGGTGGGTCAGCGCGGCCAGCGAGGCCCCGCCGAGCCCGACGTTGAACCCGTTCCACCCGACCATCGACACGGCCAGCACCGCCGCCAGCAGCAGCCGCGAGGTGTCCCCCAGGTACGCGGGCAGCACCGCGGTCAACGTCCCGCCGTCGCCGAGCGGCCGACGCAGCCCGATCAGGCCCTGCCCCCAGAGCAGGGCCGCCATCAGCGCCCCGCCGACCAGCAGCCCGGCCACCGGCACCGCGCCACCGTGTCGGGCAGCCATCGCCGCGCCGAGGACCAGCGTGGCGGGTGCGGTGCCGATGCCCAGCCACGCGCCGACCGCCGCCGGCCACCGCCGTTCGGGGCTGTCAGGCAACGTGGCGCAGGTAGCCGGCGATCGCGGCGTCGAGCACCTCCGCGCCCGGACGTGCCCACACCTCGGCGGAGAAGACCTCCACCTCGATCGGGCCGACGTAGCCGGCCGCGTCCACCGCCTCGCGAAGCCGACGCAGCTCGATGCAGCCGTCGCCGGGCAACGCCCGGCCGAGCAGCACCCCCTCCGGCAGCGGGGTCACCCAGTCGCACACCTGGAACGCGGCGATCCACTCGCCCGCCCGCGCGATCTGCGCGTACACCGTGTCGTCCCACCAGACGTGGTACGCGTCGACCACCACGCCGACCACCGCCGGGTCGAACCGCTCGGCGATGTCCAACGCCTGGCCGAGGGTGGCGATCACGCACCGGTCGGCGGCGAACATCGGGTGCAGCGGCTCGATGGCCAGCCGTACCCCGGCCGCCTCGGCGTGCGGTGCCAGCTCGCCGATCGCGTCGGCGACCCGACGCCGGGCGCCGCCGATGTCCCGGCTGCCGACCGGCAGCCCACCGGAGACCAGCACCAGCTCCGGGGCACCCAGGGCGGCGGCCTCCTCGATGGCCCGCAGGTTCTCCGCGCGCCAGTCGTCGGCGGAGAAGAATCCGCCCCGGCACAGCGACGTGACGGCGAGGCCGGCGTCGCGGACCAGTTTCGCCGATCGGGCCAACCCGTACTCGGCCACCGGCTCCCGCCACAGGCCGATGCCCGGCACGCCGGCCGCCACGCACCCGGCCACCACCTCGGGCAACGGCCAGCGCTGGGCGGTCGCCTGGTTGAACGAGAACCGGGCGAGGCTCGCTGGGCTGGTCTCCGCTCGCGACTGCGGGGCTCGCACAGCCGGCTCACGCCTCGCGCTCACTGCGCCACCCCCGCCACTGTGAACAGCGCTCGGGCGCGGGCGGCGGCCAGGTCGGCGTCGGGGAGCAGCCCGGCCGCGTCGGCCAGGGTGAGCAGGGTGGCCAGGTGCGCCGGGGACCGGCCGGACTGCGCGCCACCGACCATCGTGAAATGGTCCTGGTGCCCGGCCAGCCAGGCCAGGAACACGATCCCCGTCTTGTAGTGCCAGGTCGGCGCCGCGAACAGGTGCCGGGCCAGGGGCACCGTGGGCCCGAAGATCTCGTCGTACGCCGTCAGGTCCCCCCGGTCCAGGGCGGCCAACGCGGCGGCGGCGGCCGGCGCGATGGCCGCGAACACGCCGAGCAGCGCGTCGGAGTGACCCACCTCGTCACCCCGGACCAGCTCCGGGTAGTGGAAGTCGTCACCGGTGTAGAGGCGTACCCCGGCCGGCAGGCGGCGGCGCATCGCGACCTCCCGGTCGGCGTCCAGGAGCGACACCTTGATGCCGTCCACGGTGGACTGGTGCGTTTTGATCAGCTCGATCACCGTGTCGGCGGCCAGGTCCAGGTCGACCGCACCCCAGTAGCCGGTCAACGCCGGGTCGAACATCGGACCCAGCCAGTGCAGCACCACCGGTTCGTCGGCGGCGCTGAGCAGCTCGTCGTACACCCGCAGGTAGTCCTCCGGGCCGCGTGCGGCGGCCGCCAGGTGCCGGCTGCACATCAGCACCGGTCGGGCGCCGGCGGCGCGGACGTCGTCGAGCTGCTCGGCGTACGCGGTCGTGACCGCCGCCAGGGTGGCCGGGCCGGCGGGCAACTGGTCGGTGTTGACCCCGGCGACGATCCGACCGCCGACCGCGCGGGCCTCGGCGGCGCTGCGCCGGATCAGCTCCCGGGTGGCCGGATAGTCCAGCCCCATCCCCCGCTGGGCGGTGTCCATCGCCTCGGCGACCCCGAGCCCGTACGACCAGAGATGCCGTCGGAAGGCGAGGGTGGTGTCCCAGTCCACCGCCGCCGGGGCGCCCGGCACGTTCTCCGCGCCCGGGTCGGCGACCACGTGCGCGGCGGCGTACGCGATCCGACTGGTCGCGGGCGCGTCCGGTCGGGCGAAGCCGCCACCCCCGGCCAGCCGGTGCCGCCGTCCACCGGGCAACACCACCTCGGCGGTCATGAGCGCAGCTCCGGCACCTCGACACGCGCACCCTCGCGGGCCGAGCGCAGCCCCAGCTCGGCGAGCTGCACGCCGCGCGCGCCGGCCAGGAAGTCCCACCGGAACGGCTCGCCGGCCACCACGTGCCGCAGGTAAGCCTCCCACTGCACCTTGAAGCCGTTGTCGAACTCCTCGTTGTCGGGCACCTCGGCCCACTGGGCGCGGAAGTCCTCGGTGGCCGGCAGGTCCGGGTTCCACACCGGCTTCGGGGTGAGGGCCCGGTGCTGCACCCGGCAGTTGCGCAGGCCGGCGATCGCGCTGCCCTCGGTGCCGTCGACCTGGAACTCCACCAGCTCGTCGCGGTACACCCGCACGGCCCAGGAGGAGTTGATCTGCGCGATCACCCCGCTGTCGAGTTCGAAGATGCCGTACGCGGCGTCGTCGGCGGTGGCCGCGTACGGGTGACCGGCCTCGTCGACCCGTTCGGGCACGTGGGTGGCGGTCACGCAGGAGACGGCGGTGACCCGGCCGAACAGCTCCTCCAGCACGTAGTGCCAGTGCGGGAACATGTCGACCACGATGCCGCCTCCGTCCTCGCTCCGGTAGTTCCACGACGGTCGCTGAGCGGGCTGCCAGTCGCCCTCGAACACCCAGTACCCGAACTCGCCGCGCACCGAGAGGATCCGGCCGAAGAAGCCGCCGTCGATGAGGCGCTTGAGCTTGCGCAGACCGGGCAGGAAGAGCTTGTCCTGCACGACACCGGTGCGGACGCCGGCCGCGTCCGCCGCCCGGGCCAGGTCGAGGGCCGCCGCGGTGTCCTCGGCGAGAGGCTTCTCCGTGTAGATGTGCTTGCCGGCCTCGATGGCCTGCCGGATCGCCTTCTCCCGTTGCTGGGTGACCTGCGCGTCGAAGTAGATCTCGACGTCGTCGCGGGCCAGCGCCGAGGTCAGGTCCGTGGTCCAGTCGGTCAGCCCGTGCCGCTCGGCGAGCTCCCGGAGCTTCGTCTCGTTGCGCCCGACCAGGACCGGTTCCGGCCAGATGGTGGTGCCGTCGGCCAACGCCACACCACCGGATTCGCGGATGGCCAGCAGCGACCGGACGAGGTGCTGCCGGTAGCCCATCCTTCCGGTCACGCCGTTGACGATGATGCCGATCGACCTGCGGGTCATGGTGTTCCTTCCGTCGTGCTGGTCGTGCCGATCCGCGCTCAGTGGTTGGCGGCCGCGCTGCCGAGCAACCCACGCAGATCGGTGGCGAGCCGGTCGAAGCGGGAATCCGACATCACCTGCGCGTAGTCGCGGTGCGCCGGCAGCTCGACCGGGAAGGTGCGGATGATCCGGCCGGGCCGGGGACTCATCACCACGACCCGGGTGCCGAGGAAGACCGCCTCGGCGATGGAGTGGGTGACCAGCACCACCGTTGTTCCGGTCTCGCGCCAGATCCGGTGCAGTTCGGCGTTCATCTGTTCCCGGGTCAGCGCGTCCAGGGCGCCGAACGGTTCGTCCATGAGCAGCACCGGCGGGGAGTGCAGCAGTGCGCGGCAGAGCGCCACGCGCTGCTGCATGCCGCCGGACAGCTCGTGTGGCAACGCCTTCTCGAAACCGGTGAGGCCGGTCATCTCGATCAGCTCGTCAGCGCGGCGGGCCGCCTGCGCCCGGTCCATGCCGCGCATCTCGGCCTGGAGCAGGATGTTGGCTCGCGCACCGCGCCACTCCAGCAGCGCGGCCTTCTGGAAGACGAAGCCGATCTCCTTCTGCGGGCCGCGCACCGGGCGCTCCAGCAGGGACACGTCACCGCTGGTCGGCTTGACCAACCCCGCGACGATCTTGAGGAGGGTGGACTTGCCGCAGCCGGACGGGCCGACGATCGTGACGAACTCGCCCGGCTCGATGTCCAGCGACACGTCGTCCAACGCTGTGGTCTGCGTCCGACGGGTGGTGAACCGGACGGTCAGCCCGGACATCCCGATGGCGGTGCCGGTGGCTGCCGGCGCGGCGGTCACCGGGTCACCCCTGCGCCGCGTACGAGGAGTCCCAGTACGCGTTGGGCGCTCCGGGGTCCTTCAGCTCGGCGTAGCGGGACATCAGGTCGATGGTCTCGCTCCACTGGGCCTCGGTGTTCACCCCGGGCGGGCCGTCCGCGCCGATCAGCGGCATGTTGAGGGTGAGCTGCTTGGTGAGCACCTCGGGCGCCGGCTCGTTTTCGGCCAGGACCGTCATCGCGCTCACCGCGCCGGCCGGGTCCCGGGCGGCGTCGGCCCAGGACTTCTGGGTGGCCTTGACGAACTTGCGGACCAGCTCCGGGTCCTTCTGGAGGGTCTGGGTGTTGGCGATCAGGCCAGTGCCGAGCAGGTTCATCCCGTAGTCGGCGAACAGCAGCACGTCGACCTTCTTGCCGGTCTTGCTCTCGATCGTGGGCGCCTGGTCGTGGAAGAAGCCCATGATGGCGTCGACCTTGCCCTCGGCCAAGGCGGCGATCTTGCCGGCGGCGTCGACGTTGACCACCTTGACGTCGTCCTTCTTGAGGCCGTTCTTCTCCAGCCAGGCCGGGAAGGTCGCGTAGAGGGCGTCGCCGGGGGTGCCGCCGACGGTCTTGCCCTTGAGGTCGGCCGGGGTCTTGATGTTCTCCTCGGTAAAGAACTCCACCGAGGAGGGTCCCTTCTCCAGGTACGCGCCGAGGCTGCGCACCGGCATGCCGCTGGCCACCGACTTCAGCAGCACCGGGCTGTCGGCCCACCCGAAGTCGGTCTGCTTCTGGGCGACCTGCTTGACGGTGTTGCCCGAGCCGTTGCCGGGCAGGATCTTCAGGTCGATGCCCTCGGCGGAGTAGTAACCCTTCTGCAGGCCGTAGTAGAAGGGCGCGTGCTCGCCGTAGGGCACCCAGTTGAGGGTGAGGGTGACCTGCTTCTTGCCGTCCGCGCCGGTCTTGCCGACGGGATCGTCCCCACCGCAGCCGGTGGCGGCGACCAGCAGGGCGGCGGTGGCCAGGATGGTGGTGGCGGTGCGTTTCATCGGTGCCTCCGTGATGGGGTCGGTCAGGAGGTGGTGAGGGACACGCCGGCCCGGCGGCTGGCGTGCCACGGAATGAGCAGTGCCTCGGCGATCTCGACCAGGACGAACAGGACGATGCCGATGGCGGACATCAGGATCAGGTCGGCGAACAGCAGTGGGGCGTCGAGGTTGCCGTTTGCCAGCAACAGGACGTAGCCGAGCCCTTCGCTGGCGCCGACGAACTCACCGACCACGGCACCGACCACGGCGAGGGTGACGGCCACCTTCAGGCCGGCCATCAGGTGCGGCAACGCGTTCGGGAAGCGGATCTTGCGGAAGGTGCGCCAGTGCCCGGCGCCCATCGTGGCGGCGAGGTCGAGCAGCTCCGGGTCGGTGGAGCGCAGCCCGGCCACGCCGGAGATGACCACCGGGAAGAACGCGATGAGCACCGCCAGGATGATCTTCGGAGTGAGGCCGAGGCCGAACCAGACCACCAGCAGCGGCGCGATGGCGATCTTCGGGATGACCTGTGCGAACAGGACGATCGGGTAGAGCGCCTTGTCCAGGGTGCGGGAGTAGGCGATGGCGACAGCGGTGACCAGACCCAACGCGGCGGCGAGCACGAAGCCGAGCACTGTCTCGTAGAGGGTGACCACTGTGTGCCGGGCCAGCTCGGACCACTGGGTGGTCATCGTCTCCCAGACCTGGCCGGGGGTGGGCACCAGGTAGTTCGGGACGTATTCGCGGGCCGCCACGAACCACCAGGCGGCGAAGAAGACCGCGAGCACCAGCGCAGGGCGCCAGAGCGAGTCGGCGAAGGTCACCGCCCGGCGAGCGAGCGTGGGACGCGGCGGTCGGCCGCCCCCGGATGGCGTTCTCGCCATAGTGGACGGATCCGCACCGTCACGAGCCTGCCGTGCATCGGTGCCGCCGGGCCCGGCAGCGGCGGCTCGCGCACCGCCGGTCAGGTCGGCGGCGGCCTGCCGACCCGCCGTGTCCAAAGAGTTCTCGGTCACGCGGAACCTCCTCGGGGCCCGGCACGACGCCCACGGAACGGGCCGGTCGGCGGATCAGGCAAACGCTTTCCTGGAGCGTAGGCGGCCCCCTCACGCCGGGCAAGGCCTTTCCTCGATCTGTTTCCACCGATGTCTGGCAGCCCTCGGCAGCCGTCCCGAAAGGACGGTCAACCTGCCGCAGGGTAGGTGTCCAGCAGGCCGCACATGCCCAACCGGCCCCGCTCGACCGGCGCGTCCACCACGTACACCCCGGCGTCGCCCAGGTGTCCCGGATCCCCCCGCTCCAGGGCATCGAGCTGAGCGGCGGTGTCGGCGGCGGCGCGGCCCGCGCCGGCCTCCCACCGCTGACGCCACCGCGTCAGCAACGGCTGGCGCAGGGCTGCCGCGGCGGCGTGGAACGCTGCCAACGCCGCCGGACCACCGGACCGCAGCGACTGGAAGCCGGTCACCGCCAGATCCCGACGGCGGTACGCGACGCGCACGTCCGCCCCTGGCGCTCCCCCGTCGGGCAACGCCGCCGCCACGGCGTACGCGGCCGGATCGGCCAGCACCTCGGGTGGGAAGGTCAGCACCGCGTCGCCCGCCTCGGGCAGGCCGCTGTTCTGCATCAGGACCACGATGCTCAGCCCGCCGGTGTTGACCAGGCGGTGCACGGTGCCCGGCTCGAACCAGACCATCACCCCCGGCCGCAGCGGCGTCTCCCCGTAACCGGCCGTGGTCAGGGTCTGCACCATGCCCTCGCCGTCGGTCACCACGTACCCCTCGGTGCAGCACAGGTGCACGTGCGGGGTGCCGCCGACCAGGCCGTCCGGGGCCACCGTGTCGTAGACGCGCAGCCGGGACACCCCGACCCCGCCGGGCAGTGGCGCCGGTCGATCACGCATCGAAGTACTCGTCCGTGTCGTCAGCGGCCGGCAGTGACACCAGCAGCACGGTAAGGTCGCCGATGGCCCGGTGCCGGCAGCCCGGCTTGATCAGGAACGCGGACATCGGCCGAGCGGGGTGACGGACGCCGTCCAGCTCGATCTCGCCCTCACCGGCGAGCACGACGTAGTACTCGGTGGCGACCCGGTGGTGGTGGGTCACCGCGTCCTGCACCTGGAGCAGATGCACGCTGGCCTGGCCCTCGCTCTCGGCGATGAAGCCCCGGCGGGTGGTCCCACACGAGCAGCGACGGGCGGTAAGTTCGTCGAGTTGAAGTACCGCGAAGCGATCGGACACGGCCGGGCCTCCCTGCGGGAAAGGGCTTTCTCTGCGGTACGGTGACGCTAGCCGGCACGACGAAACGCCGTCAACAGATCGAGGGGGCGGGCCATGGCGACCCTGTCCGATGTGGCCCGCCGTGCGGGCGTCTCACCCGCCACCGCCTCCCGCGTCATCAACGGCAGCAGCAAGCCGGTCACCGACGAGCTGCGGGAACGGGTGCTCGCCGCCGTCGCCGAGTTGCAGTACGTGCCGAACGCGCACGCCCAACTACTGGCCCGCTCGCACCGCAGCGCTGTCGGTGTGATCGTGCACGACGTCTCCGACCCCTACTTCGCGGAGATCACGCGAGGGCTGCAACGGGTCGCCACCGACCAGGGCCGGCTGCTGATGATCTGCAACAGCTACCGGGACCCGGACCGCGAGTTGGAGTACGTGGAGCTGTTGCGCGGGCACCAGGTGGCGGCGCTGATCCTGGCCGGCTCGGGCTACCACGACGAGGCGTTCACCCGGCAGCTCAACGAGAAGCTCGCCGCGTACGAGGCCACCGGCGGGCGGGTGGCGGTGATCGGCCGGCACGAGCACTCCGGCGACGCGGTGATGCCGGACAACCGGACCGGCGGCTTCCTCGCCGGGCGGGAGCTGTGCGGGTTGGGGCACCGGGCGATCGGCGTGGTCGCCGGCCCGCGCATCCTGACCACCACCACCGACCGGCTCGCCGGCCTCCGGCACGCCCTCACCGAGCAGGGCCGCGAGCTGCCCGAACGGCGCATCCGGTACGCGGAGTTCGACCGCGACGGTGGCGCGGAGGCCACCGCCCGACTGCTCGACGCCGACCCGGAGCTGACCGCCGTCGTGGCGCTCAACGACTCGATGGCCATCGGCGCGCTCGCCACCCTGCGCGCGCGTGGAATGGCGGTGCCACAGCAGATCTCGGTGCTGGGTTTCGACGACATGCCGATCGCCCGGGACGTGACCCCGGCGCTGACCACAGTGCGACTGCCCCTTGTCGACATGGGTGTGCGGGCGATGTCCCTGGTGCTCGGCGTCGGATCCCCGACGCCCCGAGTCGAGGTGCTCCCCGCCGAGCTGGTCCGCCGCGACACCGCCGGTCCCGTCCCCCGGTCCACCCGTGCCACCGCGGGTTCCGCGCCACGCGCACGGCGAGGTGACAGGACGTCGTGACCGGAGTCAGCCCGACCCAGCGGCCCCTCACGCGCGCCGACGTGGCGTACCTGATCGCTGCGTCGTTCGGCCCACACACCCGGGTCCGCGACGCTGGTCCGCTGGCCGGCGGCGGGTTCGCGACGGTCTGGTGGGCGCTGCTCGACGACGACCGTCGGGTGGTGCTGAAGTTGGCTCCGCCGGCCGGAACCCCGCTGCTGCGCTATGAGCGCGGGCTCTGCGCCGCCGAGGAGCGGTACTTTCGGCTCGTCGCGCAGCGGGCACCGCAGGTGCCCGTCCCCCCGGTGCTGTGGCGCGGCGCCGACCCGGCGTACGGCGAGTGGTTGGTCACCACGATGCTTCCCGGCCGGTCGCTGTCCGGCCTGGCCGAGGCCGGTGTCGTCGTCGACGACGGCCCGGCGCGCCACGACCTCGGGGTGGCCCTCGCCGCGTTGCACGGGGTGACCGGTGAGCGGTTCGGGTACGACGACGACCGGGCCGGCGGGCCGACCTGGCGGGCGGCGTTCACGGCGATGCTCGACGCGCTCCTGGCCGACGCGGCCGACTGGGACGTCCGACTGCCGGTGACCCCGGAGCAGCTGCACGCGCTGGTGGGGCGGCACGCCGACGTGCTCGACGAGGTGCGCCGACCGGCGCTGCTGCACTTCGACTGCTGGGACGGCAACGTGCTGGCGGCACCCGACGCGGACGGCCGGTTGCGGCTGCGCGGCCTGGTGGACGGCGAGCGGTTCCTCTACGGCGACCCGCTGCTGGACCTGGTCTCGCCGCTGCTCTTCCGACGTGTGGAGGACGAGCCGGAGCATCCCCTGGTGCGCGGTTACCAGGCCGGCGCGCCCGAACCGTTGGTGCTGGACGCCTCGGCACGCCGCCGGCTCGGTCTCTACCGGTTGCACCTGTACCTGCTGATGACAGTGGAGATGCCCAGCCGCGGGATGACCGCGCACAGCCATCCCGTCCGGTCCGCCCGGCTGGCGGCCCTGCTCGACGAGGAGCTGGCCGCGCTCGCCGCGGGCTGACGTCCCGGCGCGGGTGGCGTCCGGCGCATGATCGGCCGGCGCGGGTGGCGTCCGGCGCATGATCGGCCGGCGCGGGTGGCGTCCGGCCCATGGCCGGACGCCACCCGCCCTCGGTCAGGGCAGGTCGATCGGGCGCAGCACCCGGTCCACGGCGTGGGCGATCTGCCGGTTGCCCTTGTTGACGTCGTAGGAGACGACCCGGGCGTCACGGTCGTTGGTGTCGGCGTCGACCAGCCGCACCTGGCGGAAGAAGTACAGGTAGGTGCGCACGTCGACCTCGACGGTCGAGCCGAGCGCGGTGGTCAGGTCCGTGCCGTCGGCCCGGACCGCCGTCTTGCGATCGATGGTGGCGCCCGGGACAACGTGGTAGAGCAGCACCGACTCGACGGTGTCGATGCCCAGCCCGGCCACGGCGGTGAAAGCGGCGCTCTCACTCGGCAACTTCTGGGCCTGCGTGATCTCGCGGACCAACTGCTGGAAGGCCGCGTCGGTGGGGATGAACGCGGTCAGCGCCACGGTGCCGTCGGTGAGCACCTTGACCGGAGAGTTCGGCTTGGCCTCCAGCACGGCCAGCACGGCCGCCGTCAGCACGTCGAAGTCCCGCGAGTTGCGGTCGAAACCGCTGGTGTCCTTCGTGAGCACCGCGGCGAGTGACTTCGTGCCGAGCGGCTTGGCCTTGCCGGTCGCCTGAGCGGCCGGCACAGCGATGGCCGTGGTGGCCAGCGCGGTGGCCATGGCGCCCACCGCCATCCTGGCGGCGAGTCGTGCGATCTTCATCAGCGGGCCTTTCGTCGAAGCGACGGATCCGTGACGTCTCGTCACGACCCATGCTTCGCGCCGGGTAGGCCGCGTGGATGCACCTGCGGATAAACGGATTGTCCGGGGCTCCGGCCAGGGCCTAACCTCCCCCGGTGCTGATTCGGGAGTTCGTCGACCGGGACTGGTCGCAGGTGTGGCCGATCATCGAGGAGGTGAGCCGGGCACAGGAGACGTTCCCCTACGACCCGGCGATGACCGCCGAGCAGTCGTACGGCATGTGGGTCGAGGCGGCGCCGGCGCGGACCGTCGTGGCGGTCGACGGCGAGCGGGTGCTCGGCACCGCGAAGATGGGCGCCAACCGGCCCGGGCCGGGCGCTCACGTGTCCACCGCCAGCTTCATGGTCGCCGCCGACGCGCGGGGCCGGGGCGTGGGCACCGCGCTGTGCCGCGACGCTCTCACCTGGGCCCGTCAGCAGGGGTACGCCGGCATGCAGTTCAACGCGGTGGTGGAGAGCAACGGTTCGGCGGTGCGGTTGTATCGGCGGGAGGGCTTCGAGGTGGTCGGCACCGTGCCGGGCGCCTTCCGTCACCCCACAGTGGGCCGGGTCGGCCTGCACGTGATGTACCAGGAGTTCTGACCGCGCCCGCTCCGCCCGCGCCGATCATGGACTTGTGGTGGTGTGCAAAAAGGGCAGGCGCTCACAACCCGCCCACCATAAGTCCATGATCGACCGGGAGGGCTCAGCCGCCGGCCGGGGCCGGGCGCAGTCCGGGCTGCCCGGCGGCCGGCTCCGCGCCGGCACGGCGGATCGGGGTGAAGAGGCCGCCGACAGCGACCAGCAGGCACCCCGCGCCCGCCACGAGCGTGACCGCCGCAGCCCCGTACCGGCCGGCGGCCCAGGTCAGCACGACAGCCCCGGCCGGACCGAGGGCGTAGTGCGTGCTCCAGAACGCCGACGTCACCCGACCCAGCAGGTGATCGGGGGTGATCTCCTGCCGCAGGGACATCGAACAGATCCCGCCGACGCTGAGGCAGCACAGGTACACCGCGGTCAACGTGGTGACCGCTGGCACTGTGGTGGCGATGCCGACCCCCGCCACCGCGAAACCGCAGATCGCGTGCGCGCCGATCCAGGTGGCACCGAAGCCGCGACGTCGGCGCAGCGGCGCCACCAGCAGCGCCCCGGCGACAGTGCCCAGCGCCGCCAGGCCGAGCACCGTGCCGACGGTGCCCTCGGAGCCGCCGAGGTCGTGCGTGACGTGGTAGATCAACACGTCGACGAAACCGTAGGTGAGGAAGATGAAGACCGACAACAGGACGGTCAGCGCGCGCAGCACGGGCTGACGCCACAGGAACCGCGCCCCGGCCAGGAACTCGACCAGCGGGCGTTGCCGGGCCACCCCCTCGTCCACCTGGACGGGGCGCAGTCGGATCAGCCACAGGCCGGCTGCCGAGAGCGCGAAGCTCGCCGCGTTGACGGCGATGGCGGTGGCCGGGCCGAAGCGGGCAGCCACCACACCGGCGAGCAGCGGCCCGAGGACGGCCGCCGCCGCGTACGTCGCCTGCAACCGGCCGTTGGCCTCGGTGATCCGGTCGGAGTCGACGAGGTTGCGGACCGCTGTCACCGCGGCGACCTGGAACAGCATGCCGGCCGCCTCGCAGATCGGCAGCACGACGAAGAGCAGCCAGACCTGCGGACCGGCGATCCACGCCAGTGGCACCAGCGCGTAGAGCACCAGTCGGGTCAGATCCGCCACGATCATGAGGGTGCGGCGGTCGTACCGGTCGACCAGCACCCCACCGAAGATCCCGGCGACGACGGACGCCGCGCCCGCGACGGCGGTCAGCAGACCCATCCGCGCCACCGACCCGGTCGCCTGGAGCACCAGCAGCGGCACCGCCAGGTAGGCGAACGAGTCGCCGGCCGCCGAGAGCGACTGAGCGACCCAGTACGTGCTGAAGGTCCGGTCCCGCCAGAGCGGAGCCCGACCAGCGTCGGCGGATCGGCTCATCGCGCCAAGGGTAGTGACCGCGCCCGCTCGGCGCCGTCCGTGGCGGGCGTCACATCGCTGCCGTGTCACGAACGGACGAGCGGCACGCATCTCGTGGTCGTCAACCCGATCGGAGAGGCGGAACAATGAGCACAGGCACACACCGGGTGCTGATCCTCGGCGCGGGCTACGCGGGCATGGCCGCGGCGACCCAACTCGCCGGCCGGACCAGGCGGGCCGACGTGCGGGTCACAGTGGTCAACGCGCAGGAGCGGTTCAGCGAGCGCCTCCGGCTGCACATGACGGCGACCGGTCAGCGGCTCGCCGAGCTGAACATCCCGCACCTGCTGGCGGGCGCGGGTGCGCAGTTCGTGCGCGGCTGGGTGACGGCGGTGGACACCGACGCGAAGACCGTCCGCGTCGACGACAGCCGGGTGCTGCGCTACGACACCCTGGTCTACGCGTTGGGCAGCGTGACGGACACAGCGGCGGTCCCGGGCGTCGAGGAACACGCGTACACCCTGGACGGTCCGGGCGGCGCGAGGACGCTGGCGGATCGGCTGGGCCGGCTCGGCACCGGCACGGTCGTCGTGGTCGGCAGCGGACTGACCGGGGTCGAGGCCGCCGCGGAGATCGCGGAACGGCACCCGGAGGCCGGTGTCACGCTGGTGGGCCAGCAGGACCCGGGCGCGGGCATGAACCCGAAAGCCCGGGCGTACCTGCGGGCGGCGCTGACCCGTCTCGGCGTCGAGGTGATCACCGGAGCGGCGGTCACCAGGGTCCGGCCCGACGCTGTCGAACTGGCCGGCGCGGAGACCGTGGCCGCTGACGTCGTCCTCTGGACGGGGGGTACCCGGGTGGCGCCGCTGGCGGCCGCCGCCGGGTTGACAGTGGACGGGCGCGGTCGCGTCGTCACCGACCCCGTTCTGCGGTCGGTGTCGCACCCCGAGGTGTACGCGATCGGCGATGCGGCGGCGATCCGGCAGGGTTACGGGGTGTTGCACGGCACCTGCCAGAGCGGCATGCCGACCGGCGTGCACGCGGCGGTGTCGATCGCCCGCGCGCTGCGGGGCAGGCAACCCAGGCCGTTCCGGTTCGGTTATTACCACACGCCGGTGAGCCTGGGCCGGAACGACGCTGTCGTGCAGTTCACCCGCCCCGACGACAGCCCTCGCCGCGGGTGCCTGACCGGGCGGATGGCGGTCTGGTACAAGGAGACCGTGAGCGCTTCGCCCTGGCCGACCTACCGGCGCATGTCGCGACTGCCATCCTCCGGTGCGTTCTGGCCGCGCGGTGGCCGCTTCACCCGCCGACAGGACGCGCGGTGACACGCCCGCCGGACGCCGACGAGCAGGTGTTCCACAGTCATCGCAACCTGCTGTTCTCGGTGGCCTACCGCATTCTCGGCAGCGCGGCGGACGCCGAGGACGCGGTGCAGGACGCCTGGATCAGCTGGTCCTCGGCCGACCGCTCCCAGGTCGCCGACCCCAGGGCGTACCTCGCCCGCATCGTGTCGAACCTCGCGTTGCAGCGCCTGCGCTCGGCCCGACACCAGCGCGAGACCTATCCGGGGCCGTGGTTGCCCGAACCCGTTCTGACCGACGGGGACGCGGCCGACGCCGTCACCGACGCCGAGTCGGTGTCGATGGCGATGCTCGTGGTGCTGGAGACGCTCAGCCCGCTCGAACGCGCCGTGTTCGTCCTGCGGGAGGTCTTCGACTTCAGCCACGCGGAGATCGCGGCGGCGGTGGAACGCTCCGAGGCCGCGGTCCGCCAGACCGCCCACCGGGCTCGCGAGCACGTGCGGGGCCAGCGGCAACGTTTCACCGCGGACCGGTCGCAGCAGCGCGGGGTCACCGAGCGGTTCCTGGCCGCCTCGACCGGTGGCGACATCAACACCCTGCTGGAGCTGCTGTCTCCGGACGTCACCCTGTGGACCGACGGCGGTGGCAAGGTCCGCCAGGCCCTGCGTCCCATCAGGGGTGCGGACACGGTCGCCGCGTGGTTCGCGGCCATCGGCACCGTCACCTACCAGGGCGTCGCGCCGCACGACATGCGCGCCGCCCTGGTCGAGATCAACGGGGGGCCGGGTCTGGTGTTCAGCGGCGCGGGTCGGGTGGTCGCCACCATCTCCGTCGACGTCGACGCTGGCGGTCGCATCACCGCCATCCACAACGTCGCCAACCCCGACAAGCTCCGCGCCGTCGCCGACGGCACCACCCACCGCCTCGCGACGCGCTGAGCCGGCCGGCTCACCGTCAGCCGGTGGTGGTGAGGTCGGTCGTCGCCGCGAGCTCCGTGACCACGTCCAGGAAGCGGTGCAGCGCGGGTGCGGCGTTGCCCTCCAGCCACACCATTTCGGTGTACGCGTAGGCGTCGGCCAGCGGAACGAACGCCACGCCGGTGCGGCGAAGACTCGCCGCCGAGCAGGCGAGTCGTGTGACGCCGAGCCCGGCGGCGACCAGGCCAAGGAGGCTCTGCACGCCGGCCTCCTCCTGAACGACTGTCGGTACGAAGCCCGCTTCCCGGAACTGGTCCTCGTAGGCGCGGTGCCAGGGTTCCCAGGAGCTGCGCGGGGTCATGACCCACTGTTCGTTCGCCAGGTCGGCGAGGGTCAACTCGTCGCGCCCGGCGAGCGGGTGGCCCTCGGGCAGCACCGCGCAGACCGGTTCGGTCGTCAGTCTCCTGGACTCCAGGCCGGAAACGAGCGGGGTCCGGGTGAAGGCGACGTCGAACTGCCCGTCGAAGACGCCCTGCACCAGGGGCGCGATGCTGGTGGACTCGGTGGCCAGGTGCAGGTCGGGGAGGTGGTGGCGGACCGCCCGGACCACCGGGGGCAGCAGGTGGTTGGCGACGGTGGTCAGGAAGGCGAGCCGGAGGGTACCCACCTCACCCCGCAGGGCCCGCCCCACGACGGCGACGGCCTGCTCGGCGCGATCGGTCACGGCGCGCGCCTCGGGCACGAACAGGGCGCCGACGTCGGTGAGGGTGGTGCCACGGCTGTCGCGGTCGAACAGCTTCGCCCCGAGGGCGCGTTCCAGGGCGGTGATCTGTTGCGACAGCGACTGCTGGGCGATCATCAGGCGGGCGGCGGCCCGGGTGAAGCTCAGCTCCTCCGCGAGGACCAGGAAGTACCGCAGTTGTCGCAGCTCAGGCGTCGCCACAGGAACAGACTGTAGCCACGCCAGGAAGAGCGTGTTGGCCGTCCGCGCAGACCTCCGCGCACGATCGGTGCGAAGGGCAGCACCGGCACACCGTTCGCCGATACGGCGAGCCGGCACGGCCACGTGAGGACATTCACCGGAGGAAGACGATCATGTCGGGAACACGAGTCAGCACGCCGTTCAACGCCCATTCCACCGCCGCCGACGTCGTGGCAGGTGTCGACCTGACCGGGCGGCGCGCCCTCGTCACTGGCGCCTCGTCGGGCATCGGGGTGGAGACCGCCCGGGCGCTCGCCATGGCGGGCGCCGAGGTGACCCTGGCGGTACGGGACGTGGGGGCCGGAGAGCGGACCGCGCGGGAGATCGGCGCCGGGAGCGCGAACCGGCTGCTCCGGGTCGCGCCGCTGGACCTGTCCGACCAGCGGTCGGTCGCCGCGTTCGTGGCCGCCTGGGACGGGCCCCTGCACATCCTGGTCAACAACGCCGGGGTGTCGGCGACCCCGGAGATGCGCACGGCGGAGGGTTGGGAGTTGCAGTTGGCCACCAACCACCTCGGCCACTTCGCACTCGCCAACGGGCTGCACGGGGCACTCGCCGGGGCCGGTCGGGCGCGGGTGGTGTCGCTGAGTTCCATCGCCCACGTTCAGGCGCCGATGGTCTTCGAGGACGTCAACTTCCGGCAACGCCCCTATGACCGTCTCCTCGCCTACGGCGAGTCGAAGACCGCCACAGCGCTGTTCGCGGTCGAGGCGAACCGGCGCTGGGCCGGCGACGGCATCACCGTCAACGTGGCCAACCCGGGGGCGGTCGCCACCAACCTGGGACGGCACCTCACCGAGGAGGACTACGCACAGCTTCCGGCGTTCGACTTCAAGACCCCGCAGCAGGGGGCCGCGACCTCCGTGCTGCTCGCTGCGGGGCCGCAGCTGGAGGGCATCGGCGGCCGGTACTTCGAGGACTGCCAGCAGGCGGTGCGCCACGACCCGGCGAACCCGCTGAGCGGCGTCGCCGACCACGCGATCGACCCCGCGGCGGCGGCGCGACTGTGGCAGCTCTCGCTGGATCTGTTCGCCGGTGCGCAGCGTGCCTGAACGTCCGGAAACGGCCGTGGGATCCCCCACGGCCGTTTCCGAAAGGTGTGACGTGCTCAGCCCTTGCGCAGCGGAGCGAGCGCCGTGCTCCAGGCGACCACCTGGTCCAGCGTGGCGGTCAGCGAATCCTGGTGGAACTGGTTGGGCTTGAAGACGCTGAAGTTCTCGAAATCGGTGAAGAGCGACAACGCGACCTGCGAGCGCACGTCGGCCATCTGGAGCTCACCGGAGATCAGACGCAGGTGCTCCACGGCGCGCGTCCCGCCGACCGAGCCGTAGCTGACGAAGCCGACGGCCTTGTTGTTCCACTCGGCGTAGAGGAAGTCGATCGCGTTCTTCAGGGCACCCGAGGTCGAGTGGTTGTACTCGGGGGTGACGATGATGAACCCGTCGAACGACGCGATCGTCTCGGCCCACCGCTTGGTGTGCGGCTGGGTGTACTGGCCCATCGAGGGCGGGTACGCCTCGTCGAGGTGCGGCAGCTGGTAGTCCAGCAGGTCGATCAGCTCGTACTCCGCGTCGGAGCGCTGCTTGGCGATCTCGAGCACCCAGCGGGCGACGGCCTCGCCGTTACGCCCCGGGCGGGTGCTTCCGAGGATGATCCCGATCCTGGTCATGTGTGGCGCCTTTCAGAGGTTCTTGCCTGACGACGGAGAACGCTATCCCTGCTTGATTGGTCAAGCAAATACTTGGCGTATGGGCGTAGTCACACGGAGGGTGAGCACTTGCTGAGTCAAGCAAGTATGATAGGAGGATGTCCAACCCCTCCGCAGCAACTCCGCAACCCCTCACCCCTGACGAGGAATCCCTGGTCCGCGCCCTGGGTCAGGTGATGCACGTCCTACCCCGCGCAATCGACGCGGACATGGTCGGTGACCGTCAGCTGCCGCTCACCGAGTACACCGCGTTGATGAACCTCTCCGAGACGCCCGACCAGCGGATGCGCATGAACGAACTCGCCGCGCTCTGCTACCTCTCCCTCAGCGGCATGACCCGCACGATCATCCGGCTGGAGACGCAGGGCCTGGTCCGGCGGGAACGCTGCGAGGAGGACGCGCGCGGCTGGAACGCCGTCCTCACCGACGAGGGCTACGCCCGCCTGGAGGAAGCCTGGCCCAGTCACCTGGCCGCCGTACGCCGCCGGTTCCTCCAGCACTTCGAGGGCTTCGACCTCGCCCAGTTGGCCCGCGCGTTCCAGAAGGCCGGCACGGCAGAGCCGACCGACTGAGGCAACCACCGGCCCGGCCGACGTTGCCGCGTACCCAGGTACTCAGAACTCCCATCCGCCTATTGCACCCGTTGCCGTGCGCGCTGATCAAAGGCGATCGCGGTCACCGGGCCGGAGCGTGGGCGGCGAGCGGGTTGGTGAGGGTGCCGACGAACTGGAGCGCCGCCGACGGGTCGGCCAGGTCGATCATCTGCTGGTTGTTACGCAGTTGCAGCCGGTTGAGGCAGGACAGCGTGAACTCCGGGGCGAACAGGTCGTAGTGGCGGACCCGCTCGGCCAGGTGCGGCACCCGGTCGAAGTAGTCGGCGGCGCTGGCCGCGACAGTGCGCCAGAAGTCGTCCTCGGCGAGAACACCGGCCTCGACCAGGACCGCGTTGAGGTGCCGCAGGAAGCAGTCCACCACGTCGGTGAAGATGCTCAGCAGCTTGGTGTCGTCGGGCACCTCGACGCGGATCCGCTCCACCGCCGCCGGCAGCTCGACCCTGTCGCTCATCACCGCGATCTCCTCGGCGATGTCCTTGAAAATCACCCGCTGGACGGTGTCCTGCTCGTCGAGGACCAGGATGACGTTCTCGCCGTGCGGCATGAAAGCCAGGTCGTGGGCGTAGAAGCTGTGCAGCAGCGGGGTCAGGTAGGCGTCCAGGTAGCGGCGCAGCCACACCTCGGGCACCAGGCCGGACCGGGCGATCAGCGCCGCCGCCAGTGAGCCGCCCTCGTCGTCGACGTGCAGCAGCGCGGCCATCGTGGACAGTCGCTGCCCCGGCGCCAGCTCGGGCATCGGGCTCTCCCGCCACAGGGCGGCCAGCATCTTGCGGTACGGCGAGGTGCGCTCGGTCGCCGCCTCGTACTGCCGATGCCGGTAACCCACAGCGGCCCGCTCCCGGATGACGGTCAGGCCGGTGTCGGTCAGCACCTCGTCGGCGGCGATCAGGTCGGCCAGCCAGTCGTTGATCGCCGGAGTGGCCTCCATGTACGCGGCCGACAACCCCCGCATGAAGCCCATGTTCAGCACCGACAGCGCGGTTTTGACGTAGTGCCGCCCCGGCTCGCTGACGTTGAAGAAGGTACGGATGGACTGCTGGGCGAGGTACACGTCCGGCCCGGGGCCGAGGTGCACCAGCCGCCGCTCGGCCAGCTCACCGGCGAAGGTGACCGCCAGCTTGTTCCACCACTGCCACGGGTGCGCCGGGATCAGGTGATAGTCGGCGAGGTCCAGCCCGAGATCGGCCATCGTGGTCGCGAAACGGGCCCGGGTCTCGGCGTCCAACTCGCTCTCGATGAGCGTGTCGTAGTCGAGGTCGGCGGCGCTGCTGAACGTGGCGTGGTCCCGGTGTGCGGCCAGCCACTCCAGCCGCACCGGCGCGGCGGCCTCCGGGGCGTACCGGTGGTACTCGTCGACGCCGAAGCCGAGCCGGCCGTTGTTCGCCACGAAGCAGGGGTGGCCCTCGGTCATCGAGGTCTCGATGGTCTGGAAGTCCGCCTCGGCCAGCTCTGCGGCGGTCGGCGCGGGCTGGGCCAGCTTGTACGCCGTACCCGCCAGCGTCGAGGTGATCTCCTCCAGGTAGACCGGGAGCACCCGCGCGGAGAGCCCGAGGGTGTCGCGCAGTTCGACGATGAAGTCCACCGCGTCCGGGGTCAGGGAGGTGCCTTCGCGGTGTCGGGTGATGCTGTCCGCGTCGATCTGCCAGTGCTCCAGGGCGAGCACCCGCGCCGCGAACCGGTAGGTGACGGTGCCGTCGTCGCTGAGGATCTCGTACCACTGCCGGTCGTCGGGGCCGGCCACGGCCTGCGGGGTGAGCAGCCGCTCGTGGGTGAACTCGGCGAGCGCCTTGCGGACCAGCAGCCGGTTGGCCCGGGCCCAGCGCTGCGGGGTGAGGTGCCCGACCGGGTCGCCGGAGGTGTGGTGCGCGGCGGCGACGGGCGCGTGGGTGGGGACGGCGGTGGTGGTCACGCCGGGGCTCCTTCGGTTCGGTCGGCGGCGGCACGGTCGACGGCGGCCTGGAACTGGGCTCGGGTGCAGACGCTGAGCAGCGCGTCCTTCTCCGGCTTGGCGATCGGGCCGACGACAGTGAAGCCGACGGCGGCGTTCAGCGCGTGCACGGCGGTGTTGCGCACGTCCGGTTCGACCACCACCCGCCGGGTCGTCGGGTCGTCGAAGAGCCACGCCATGACGGTGCCGATCACCGCCCGGGTGAAGCCGTGCACTGGCGCGTCGACCGGCGCGCAGAGGAAGTGCATGCCCACGTCACCGGGCTGGTGGTCGTAGAGGCCGACCAGCTCGACGTGGGCCGGGTCGTAGCGCTCCGTGAGGAAGGCGGGACTCCCCCGCCACAGCCCGAGGTACGCGTCGTGGTGCCGGTGCTCGGCGATCCGCTGGTACTCCTCGGTGACCTGGGCCAGGTCGGCGTCCTGCATCATCCAGAACGCCGCCTTCGGGTGGGTCACCCAGGTGTGCAGGAGCGCCGCGTCGGCGTCCGGATCGAGCTGCCGCAGCGCGAACTCACCGAGACTGTCGTCGACCCGGGTGAAGACAGTGGTCACGACGACACCCCGAACTCCTGGAACGTGATGCTCTTCTCGATCGGGTAGTGCTCCCGGCCGAGCAGCTCGCGGATGATCCAGGAGTTGCGGTAGGCGCCCATGCCCAGGTCCGGTGAGGTGATGCTGTGCGTGTGGGTGCCCGCGTTCTGCAGGAAGATGCCCCGCCCGCCGTGGTCGATGCTGTAGTTGCGGGCCACGTCGAAGCGGCCCTGCGCGTCCCAGCGGATCCGGTCCCGCACCGGCGTGAGGAACTCCGGCACCCGGTAGTGGTAGCCGGTGGCCAGCACCAGACCCTCGGTACGCAGGGCGAAGTCGCGTTCCTGCTCCACCTGACGCAACCCCAGCGTGTACTGCCCGTCCTGGTGCTCGGCGCTGACCAGCTCGGTGTTGGTGAGCAGGCGGGTGTTCACCGGCCCGTCGACGCTGTGCGCGTAGAGCAGGTCGAAGATGTCGTTGATCAGGTCGGCGTTGATCCCCTTGAACAGGCCCTTCTGCTCGGACTCCAGCCGGTAGCGGGTCGCCTCGGGCAGCGCGTGGAAGTAGTCCACGTAGTCCGGTGAGGTCATCTCCAGCGTCAGCTTCGTGTATTCGAGCGGGAAGAACCGCGGTGAACGGGTCACCCAGTTGAGCTGGTAGCCGTACCGGTCGATGTCGCCGAGCAGGTCGTGATAGATCTCGGCGGCGCTCTGCCCGCTGCCCACCACCGTGATGCTGCGCTTCGTGCGCAACGCCGAGCGGTGCTCCAGGTAGTGGGAGTTGTGCACGGCATCGCCCGGCAGGTCGGCCACGGCCGGGGGCAGGTGCGGCGGGGTGCCGGTGCCGAGCACCAGGTGCCGGGCCCGGTACTCGACGGTCTCGCCCGTGCCCGTGCTGGCCCGCACCACGTACCGCTCGTCGGCGGGGTCGTACTCCACTGTTGTCACGCTCTGACCGAAGCGCAGGTTCGGCAGTTTCTCCGCCGCCCACCGGCAGTACGCGTCGTACTCGCTGCGCAGCGGGTAGAAGCTCTCCCGGATGTAGAACGGGTAGAGCCGGCCGATCTCCTTGAGGTAGTTGAGGAAGGAGTACGGCGACGTCGGGTCGGCGAGGCTGACCAGGTCGGCGATGAACGGGGTCTGCAACCGGGCCGACTCCAGCAGCATGCCGGGGTGCCAGGCGAGGCTCGGTCGGGCCTCCAGGAACACCCCGTCGAGCTCGTCGATCGGCGCGGTGAGGCAGGCCAGGCCCAGGTTGTACGGGCCCAAACCGATGGCGATGAAGTCGTGGGTGGACATCGGGGTCTCCAGGCGCGGGTTCGAGGTCACCGGCGTCAGCCGACGTGGCAGGTCAGGCTGGCGTCGACGTGGTCGTGCACGTACTGACCGGCGTGGGTGGCGATCAGGTCGAGCACGTACCCGACGTCGTCGACTGTGGTTTCCGGGTTGAGCAGTGTGAACTTCAGGAAGTGCCGGCCGTCCACCCGGGTCCCGGCGACCACGGCGAGACCGGACGCCGCGAGGGCCTCCCGGGCGTGCAGATTGGCGGCGTCGGCCAACTCGCGGCCGGGGCCGGTGGGCAGGTAGCGGAACACCACGGTGCTCAGCTCCGAGCGGGTCACCACCTCGAAGCGCGGGTCCTCGCTGACCAGTCGCCAGGCGTCGGCGGCCCGGTCGACGACCTCGTCGAAGAGCCCGCCGAGCGCGTCCGGGCCCATCACCCGCAGGGTGAGCCAGAGCTTCAGCGCGTCGAAACGGCGGGTGGTCTGCAAGCTCTTGTCGACCTGGTTGGGGATACGCTGCTCCACCATCCGGGCCGGGTTGAGGTAGTCGGCGTGGTAGGTGACGTGCCGCAGCGTCCGCCGGTCGCGGACCAGCAGCGCGCTGGAGCTGACCGGCTGGAAGAACGACTTGTGGAAGTCAACGGTCACCGAGTCGGCCCGCTCGATGCCGTCGAGCAGCTGCCGGCGCGTCGGTGAGACGAGCAGACCGCAGCCGTACGCGGCGTCCACGTGCAGCCACACGCCGGCTGCCGCGCAGATCCCGGCCAGGTCGGTGAGCGGGTCGATCGAGCCGAAGTCGGTGGTACCGGCGGTGCCGACGACGGCCATCACCACCAGCCCGGCCTGGCGGCACCGGGCGATCTCCTCGCGGACGGCGGCCGGCCGGATCCGTCGCCGGGCGTCGGTGGGCACCGCGATCACCGCGTCCGGGGCGAGGCCGAGCAGTTTTGCCGACTTCTGCACGCTGAAGTGACCGGCCGCGGAGGTGAGCACGCGCAGTCGGGGCAGCAGGTCGGCGCGCGCCGCGGGGCCGATGGCGTCGGCGCACGCCTCCTCCCGGGCCAGCAGCAGCGCCTGGAGGTTGGACTGGCTGCCGCCGCTGGTGAAGATGCCGTCGGCGCGGGGACCGAGGCCGATCCGCTCGGCCGTCCAGTCGATCAGCCGGCGCTCGATGAGGGTGGCCCCGGCGCTCTGGTCCCAGGTGTCCAGCGAGGAGTTCACGGCGGTGAGCACCGCCTCACCGAGCAGTGCCGGGATGGCCACCGGGCAGTTGAGGTGGGCCAGGTAGCGGGGGTGGTGGAACCAGACGGCGTCGCGCAGGTAGACGCTCTCCAGCTCGTCGAGGGCGGCGCCGGCGTCGCCCAGCGGCCGGTCCAGGTCCACCCGGTCGACCAGGGGGGCCAGCTCGGCCGGCGTGATTCCGGTGCCGGGACGGTCCACTGTGGCCACCCGCCGGGCGACCCGGTCGACGCCGTCGGCGATCGTCCGGCGGTACTGCTCGACCGAGCCACCGTGCAGCAGCTGGGCCCGCGCGGCGGTTGACGCCGGTGGCGGCGTGGTGGTCTCGACGGGGTACGTCGGCACGGTCACTGGTGGTCCTTCCACGTTCTGGACGAGGGCAGCCGGAACCCACCCCGGGCGCGGCGGTGCGCCCGGGGATGTGGTGTTCGTCAGCTGACCTTCTTCGCGTTCCGGATGGCGGTGGCGAGGTTCTCCAGCAGCGGTGCGGAGCCGGCGTACGAGAAGCGGGGCACCGCGTCCCACGGGCTCACCTGGTTGGCCTTGACCGCCGGCAGTTGCTGCCAGGTCGGCTTGGCCGTGAGGTCCTTGGCCTGCAGCGCGGTGCCGCGGTTGTCCAGCAGGATCAGGTCGGCCGGGAACTTGCCGGCGCTCTCCCAGCTCAGCGCCTCGAAGTAGTCGCCGGATTCGAGCTTGGTGGGGACCACGATGTCGACGCCCAACTCGGCGAAGTACATCAGGTCGGTGCTGACCTTCGGGTTGGAGACGTAGAAGAGGTCGGGGCTGCCGGAGCAGGCCATCACCTTGATCCCGGGGTTGGCCTTCACCGCCTGCCGGACCGCCTCGGCGGCGGCGTCGAAGCGGGCCTTTCCGTCGGTGACCTTCTTCGCGGACAGGTCCGCGCCGAGCGACTCGGCCAGCGCCGCGTACCGCTCGATGGGCTTGGTCATCGGCACCCGGGCGGTGGTGATCGCCACGCTGGGCGCCAGCGGGAGGATCTTGGCCTTGCTCTCGTCCGGCACGTACCAGAGCGCGTCCGGGTCGTACATGTGGGTGACCAGCAGTTCGGGGCGCAGCGCTGCGTACTTCTCCAGGCTGAACTCGCCCCACACGTTGCCGAGGATCTCGACGCCCTCGACGTCAAGGTCGCCGGCCTGCGGCTCGGCCGTGCCGTCGGCACGCTTGGTCTCACCGAAGACGCCCACGAGCTGCTTGTCGAGACCGAAATCGATCAGGGCCGCCGCCACCCCGGTGAAGGCCACCACACGGGCCGGACGGGCTGCGGCCTCTACCTTCGTGCCACGGTCGTCGGTGAACGACCAGGGGCCACTTCCGTTGCCGGCGGCGGGTTTCGCGGCGTCGTTAGTGCCACAGGCGGCGAGCAGGGTGGCCAGCGTGGCGGCGCCACCGGCGGCCAGCAGGCCACGGCGGGAGAGGCGGCGGGCGGACAGGGCATCGGGCATGGTGTTGTCTTTCGATCAAGGGTTGGCCGGGGTCGACCAGGGCAGCGGGGTTAGGTTAGCCTAACCTCGGTCATTGTCAACAGCGGTACGCCGTGTCGCCACCACCCCGGAGCCCACACTGGACGCCACACCCACCGTCACCCGACCGGCACCGCCCGTGCCAGCCAGGGCGACGGCCGCACCCCCGAGCCGGCGTGGCCGTCGGGCAGCCCGCGCCGCCGGCCTGGTCACCGCCGTGGCACTGCTCGCGGTGATCGTGGTGCTCAGCATCGCGGTCGGAGCGAAGGCCATGCCGCTCGCCGACGTCTGGTCCGGGTTGCTGCACCGCGACGCCACCGAGTACGCGGTGGTGCACCGGATGCGCCTGCCCCGCACCCTGCTCGGGCTGCTCGCCGGCACCGCCCTCGGTGTGGCGGGCGCTGTCATGCAGGCCCTTACCCGCAACCCACTCGCCGACCCCGGACTGCTCGGCATCAACGCCGGCGCGTCCGCGGCCGTCGCCACCGCCGCCGCGTTCCTGGGCGTCACCGCCGTCGGCGGGTACGTCTGGTTCGCGCTGCTCGGCGCGGCAGCGGTGACCGCGCTCGTCTACACCGTCGGCGGCGGACGCGACGCGACCCCGGCCCGACTCGCGCTGGCCGGGGCGGCACTCAACGCCACCCTCTACTCCTACGTGAGCGCGGTGATGCTGCTGGACACCGCGTCGCTGGAGCGGCTGCGTTTCTGGACTGTCGGCTCACTGGCCAGCGCGGACTCCGCGACAGTGACCCGGGTGCTGCCGTTCATCATCGTTGGGCTGCTGGTCGCGCTCGGTGCCGCCCGTCCGCTGAACGCGCTGGCGCTCGGCGACGACGCGGCGCGAGCCCTCGGCGCTCGACCCGCGCTGATCCGCGCCGCCGTGATCGTCGCCGTCACCCTGCTCTGCGGCGCGGCGACCGCCGCGTGCGGACCGATCGTCTTCGTCGGGCTTCTCGTGCCACACCTGGTCCGCGCCCTGACCGGCCCGGACCTGCGCTGGCTGCTGCCGTACTGCGCGGTGCTCGCACCCGCGTTGCTGCTCGGCGCCGACGTGCTCGGCCGGGTGCTGGGCCGCCCCGGAGAACTCCAGGTCGGCATGGTGACCGCCGTACTGGGCGGCCCGCTCTTCCTGTGGCTGGTCACCCGCCGAAGGGTGGCCCAACCGTGACTGTCGTACGTACGTCATGGGGGTTGTCGCTGCGGTTTCGGCCCCGCGCGTTGGGTGTCGGGGCCGGCGCGGCGGTGCTCGCGGCCGGGTTCGGTGTGGTGGCCCTGGGCAGTGGTGACTACCCGATGGGTCCGGCGGACGTGCTGCGCACGCTGACCGGCGGTGGCACTGCGGCGGAGCAGTTCATCGTGCTTGAGCTGCGCCTGCCCCGGCTGGTCACCGCCCTGTTGGTCGGTGCGGCGTTGGCTCTCGCCGGCACGGTGTTCCAGTCGCTGGTCCGCAACCCGTTGGGCAGCCCGGACATCCTGGGCTTCACCCAGGGCGCGTCGACCGGGGCGCTGGTGGTGGTCGTCCTCGGTGGCAGCAGCCTGGCGTTGGCCGGCGCGGCGGTCGTCGGTGGTCTCGGCACCGGCCTGGTGATCTACGCGCTCGCCTGGCGGCGCGGGGTGCACGGCTACCGACTCATCCTGGTGGGCATCGGGGTGTCCGCGATCCTGACCGGCGTCAACGGCTACCTGCTGACCCGGGCGCCCCTGATGGAAGCCGCCCGCGCGGTCCTCTGGCTCACCGGCAGCCTGGACGGGCGAGGCTGGGCCAACGCCGGGCCGCTGCTCGCCGTCCTGGTCGTGTTGGCGCCGCTGGTGCTCGTCGGCTGCGCCCCGGCGCTGCGGATGATGGAGTTGGGCGACGACGCCGCCAGCGCCCTGGGCGTGCCGGTACGCCGGCTGCGCCTGGTGCTGCTCGCCGCCGCCGTGCTGCTGGTCTCGTTCGCGGCGGCCGCCGCCGGGCCGGTGTCCTTCGTGGCGCTCGTCGCCCCGCACGTGGCGAAACGACTGACCCGGGCCCCGGGTCCGAACCTGCTGCCGTCGATGGCCGTCGGCGCGGCGCTCCTGGTCGGGGCCGACCTGGTGGCGCAACGCGCGTTCGCCGGGCACCAACTCCCGGTCGGCGTGGTGACCGGCGTGATCGGCGGCGGTTACCTGGTCTGGCTGCTGGCGATGGAACGTCGGGCGGGCCGGCTGTGAACACCAGTGACGCCCTTGAAGGAGCACCCATGCGACCCGGCGATTCCCGACTCGGCGGCACCGCGCTGACCCTCGCCTACGACCAGCGCACCATTGCCGAGAACCTGACCGTGGCGGTGCCCGACAGGTCCTTCACCGTCATCATCGGCCCGAACGCGTGCGGCAAGTCCACGCTGCTGCGGGCCCTGTCCCGGATGCTGCGCCCCAGCGCCGGAGCGGTGCTGCTGGACGGACGGGACATTCACGACCTGCCGGCCCGCAAGGTTGCCCGTACGCTCGGCCTGCTGCCGCAGTCGTCGATCGCACCGGACGGCATCAGCGTCGCCGAACTGGTCGCCCGGGGTCGCTACCCCCATCAGGGGCTGCTGCGGCAGTGGTCTCACGAGGACGAGCGGATGGTCGAGGAGTCGATGGCCGCGACCGGGGTCGACGACCTCGCCGACCGGGCCGTGGACGAGTTGTCCGGCGGGCAGCGGCAGAGGGTCTGGATCGCCATGGCGCTGGCCCAGCAGACACCCCTGCTGCTGCTCGACGAACCGACCACGTACCTCGACATCGCCCACCAGATCGAGATCCTGGACCTCTGCGCCCGCTTGCACGAGGAGCAGGGCCGCACCCTTGTCGCGGTGCTGCACGACCTGAACCACGCGGCCCGCTACGCCACCCACCTGATCGCCATGCGCGACGGACGCGTGGTGGCCGCCGGGGAGCCGGCGTCGGTGGTCACCGCCGCGCTGGTCGAGGAGGTGTTCGGGCTCCCCTGCCGGGTGATCGACGACCCGGAGACCGGCACCCCGCTGGTCGTCCCAGCGGCCCGACGCCGCGCCACCACGCTGGCCCCGGAGCCGGCATGAGGACGGGACGCTTCCGGGACCCCTGGGGAGTGCCGCACCTGCGGGCCGCCGACCCGCTCGCGCTGGCGGTGGCGCAGGGCCGGGTGACAGCGTACGACCGGGCCTGGCAGATCGAGGTGGAGCGGCACCGCGCCCGGGGCACCAGCGCGGCGTTCCTCGGGCCCGACGCGCTCGGCTGGGACCGGTTCGTCCGGCAGGTCCGGCTCGACGACACCGCACGCCGATGCCACGCCTCGCTGGACCCGGCGACCGCCGAGTGGGTGGGCGCATACGTGGACGGCGTCAACGCCGCTCTCGCCGCCGGGGCGGCCCGGTCACCGGAGTTCGCCGCCACCGGGCTGAGCCCGGGTCGGTGGGAGCCGTGGACGCCGCTCGCGGTCTGGCTGGGCCACCACATCCTGTTCGCCGGGTTCCCCGGCAAGCTCTGGCGTGAGCACGTGGCGCAGCGGCTCGGGCCGGACGCGGTCGACAGCTTCGCCACCGACGGGCCGGCCGTGGCCGGCAGCAACGGGTGGCTGCTCGCCGCCGAGCGCACCGGCACCGGGGCCGCGCTGCTCGCCGGCGATCCGCACCGGTTCATCGAGGATCCCGGCGTCTACCAGCAGATCCGGCTGGCCTGCCCGGAGTACGACGTGGTCGGGTTGGCGGTGCCGGGCGTGCCGGGCATCGCGCACTTCGGGCACACCGGCGGCGTGGCCTGGGCGATCACCAACGCGATGGCCGACTACCAGGACGTGTACGCGGAGCGGCTGCGCCGCGACGGCCCCCGGGTCCAGGCGCTCGGCCCGGACGGCTGGCGCACGGCGCACCGCCACGTCGAGATGATCGAGGTGGCCGGGGCCGACCCGGTCGAGGTCGAGGTGGTGGAGACCGATCGTGGTCCGGTGATCGCCGGTGGGCCGGACGACGAGAGTGCCGTCAGCCTGCGCTACCCGCCCCGGGTCCGGGGTGACCTCGGATTCGCGACGCTGCCGGAGCTGCTGCGCGCCCGCACCGTGGCCGACGTCGACCACGCGCTGCGGCACTGGGTGGAGCCGGTCAACGTGGTGCAGGCCGCGGACACCGCCGGAGGGCTGTTGCACCGGGTCGCCGGGGCGGTACCGGTACGGCACCCGGAAAACGGCCGGCGGGTGGTCCCCGGATGGGACGCCGCGTACGCCTGGCAGGGCTGGCACGCGCCGATGCCCCGTGCCGAGGTGCACGGTCGGGCGGTGATGGCCAACGAGCGCGGGCTGGCGGCGCCGCTCGGGGTCGAGTTCGCCCCACCGCACCGGGCGCGTCGCATCGCCGAGCTGCTCGACGCCCGTCCGGCCTGGACTGCCGACGAGATGGCAGCGGTGCACACCGACACGTACCTTGGCGCGGCCGGGCCGTTGCTGGCGGTCCTCGCGGAGTCGACGGGGCTCGGTCCGGCCGCCGCCGCGCTGCGGGAACGACTGCTGCGCTGGGATCGCCGGATGGCCGCCGACAGCACCGATGCGGCCGCCTACGCCATCCTGCGGGCGGCTGTCGTACGCCGGATCGCCGCCCACCCGGCGCTGGCCGCGTTGGCCGAGCTGCCCGCGTACCCCGAGGTGTTCGCGCCCTGGTTGGCGCTGACGCCGCGGGTCGGTCACGCGCTGGAGCACCTGCTCGGCGCGAGCCCGTTGCCCGGTGTGGACATCGCCGCGCTCGTGGGCGCGGCGGCCGAGGAGGTAGCCGACGCGGCGGCCGAGCCGGTGCTCTGGGGGGACCTGCACCGGCTGGCGGCGTGGCGGGCCCTGCCCGGCCCGGACACCGGGCCCGGCCCCCGGCTCGACGGGGACCACGACTGCGTGTTGGCCACCTCCAGCGTGCCCGGGGTCACCCACTGGTGCTTCCGGGGGCCGGCGGCGCGCTTCGTCTGGGACCTGGCCCGCCGATCGGACAGCCGCTGGGTGGTCCCCCTGGGCGCCTGCGGGGTGCCCGGCGACCCGCACCACGACGACCAGAGCGCCGCCTGGCTGGCCGGCGACCTGCTGCCGGTCAGCACGGACTGGGACCAGCTCGTCGAGGAACTCCACTGACGGCACCGGCCGCCGCTCGGGGTGATTCACGCACCCCGACCGGCGGCCGGTCACCACGCTGTCAGCGCAGGCCGAACGCCCGGCTGATGCTCTGGCTCACGGTGTTGCCGGCGCTGTCACGCGCCGTGGTGCGCAGGCTCACGAAGCCGGCCTTCGCCGGTGCGGCCAGCGAGGTTCGCCAGCCGTCGCCGTGCCGGGTCAGCCGCTGCTTCTGCCAGGTCGCCCCGTCGTCGTAGGACACCTCGACGGTCACCGCGCCGATCCTGTCGGTGACGCCGGGCAGGTGGGAGGCGACAACGGTCAGCGGCGCACGTCGCGACGCCCTGCCGGCGGAGTCGATGGCCACCTGGTAGTCCAGCTGGATCATCGGCAGCACCTCGGCCGACTCCTCCCCGGTGACCGCCGAGTGGAAGCCCCACTCGGTGCGGGTCTGCCGGGAGTACGGGTTGGTCCACCCGGCCCTGTCGTTCTCCACCACGAGCCGGTACGGCAGTCGCTGCTGGGCCAGCCCGGGGACCTGGAGGTACTCGGCGTTCCCCCAGTCCAGCTCCTTGTCACCCTGGTAGAGGGTGGTCCGGTTGACCATCTTGTAGTTCGCGTACGCCTCACCGATGTGGCCGCCCCCGTCGCCCCACCCGGGCGCGGGCAGGTAAACGGTGTCCAGGTAGCGGACCGGCACGTAGCTGCCGCCCATCCGGGGTCGCTGGATCGGCCCGAACCAGGTGACCGCGCTCGGCTTGTCGGCCGGGTACGTGGCCGTCGCCATCGGGTGCTGACCGGTCTCGCCGGCGATGAACGCGTCGTCGACCCACCGCTGGTCGGCGCTCACCCAGTCGGTGCGGCGGCCCTGCGCCGGTGCCGGCTCCTGGTTGCTCGACGCCCAGCCGCGCCAGATGTCGGTGCGGAACTCCAGCGCCTTGCCCTGCCGGTAGTTGCGGAACTCCACGTCGACCCGGGCCAACTGCCGCTTCGTGGGCCGGTAGGTGAGGTCGGCCGGCACGTTACCGGTCCAGTGGTGCGCCACGTCGTACAGGTAGGTGGTCTCCGGGTGCGACTCGACGGTGAGCCGCACCGCGCCCCGCTCCAGCGCGGCGATGAGCTGCCCACCCTCGTCGGCGCCGAGGGTCGCCACGGTCACCGGGGCGGGGCTCTCCGGGCTCCACGGCGCCTCGTCCCACGGCTGGAGCCGACCGATGCCGTCGTTCACCACGAGCAGCAGCTTCGCCCCGGCCGCAGCGGCGGCCTGCGCCTGGGTGGCGATGTCCACACTGTCACTGCGGCGCACCACCACGGCCCGGTCCCGGACCGGCCGCTTGGCCAGGCCCGTCGCCGACGCGTCGGCGACGTACACCGCGTCCAGCTGACGCCGGCCGGCCGGCAGCGCCGGGGTCGCCCGCTTCACCAGCAGATCGTCGTACGAGCGACCGCCGGCCGAAACGGTCAGGGCCGGCTGCTCCAGCCGCCACCGGGCACCGAACTCGAACTCGCCGTCGGTCACCGGACGGCTCGTCGGCAACGCCCACATGCTGTCGTACGAGTCGTCGGGCAGCACCTGGCTCTCGGTGAGACCGTTCTTCGTGGAGCGGTGGATGTCCATCCGCAGCGCGCTGGCGGCGGCCTCCTGCGGCACCCGGGCCTGCACCTGTCGGGCGGCCCGCGCGTCCAGGGTGACGGTGCGGTCACGGTCCAGGTTCACGTCGGTGAAGCTGAGCATCGCCATGCCCTTGGAGTGCGGCCCGTGCACACCCCGCACGTCCGCGGAGATCCAACCGTTCCACGAGCCCACCGGCAGCCGCAGCGTGGCGGTGCCGCTCTCGGGCAGGTCCACGGCGGTGAAGAGAGTGTCGGCGGTGAGGATGACCTTGCCGACGAGCGGCTTGCCGTCGCGGTCCTTGGCAACCAGCGTCAGGTTCTGCCGCTGACCCTCCTTGCCGGCGCCGATCAGGGTGCGCCCACGCACCGCACCGGTCCCGTCGGTGGCGACGATCATGCCGCTGACCTGCTTCTCCACCGGCAGCTTGTCGTACGCGGCGGTCACCGTCACGGTGGCGGTGCCGCCCGCGGGCACTGTCACCCGGTCGGCGGAGAGCGCGAACAGTCCGGCCGGCGCGGTGGCCGCGTCGAGGGCCAGCCTCAGGTCGACCGACGCGCCGCCGAGGTTGGTGTAGGTGACCGTACGGTCGACGGTCGCGCCCGCCTGCTGCGGCCACGCCTGGAAACCGGAGTAGGCGCTCGGGGTGGCGAAGACGGTGGCGTGCGCGGCGGCGACCGCGTCGACCCGGCCGGCACCCGCCTGGTACGGGGTGTACCCGGGGGTGGCCTTGACCGTGCTGACCAGCGCTTCCTTGATCCGCTGACCGGTCCAGTCCGGGTGCGCGGCGGCGACCAGCGCGGCCGTGCCGGCCACGTGCGGGGTGGCCATCGACGTGCCGCTCATCAGCGTGTAGTCGCCGGAGCCGCCCCGCACGAGGTGCGAGCGGGCCGCCAGGATGTCCACGCCGGGGGCGGTGATCTCGGGCTTGAGCCCGCCGTCGCCGGCGCGTGGCCCCTGGCTGGAGAAGTCGGCGAGGTGATCGGTGTTGTCGACGGCGCCCACTGTGAGCGCGAAGTTGGCGGCACCCGGGCTGCCGATGCTGGCCGGGCCGCTGTTGCCGGCGGCGATCACGAAGAGGGCGCCGGTCTCGGCACTGAGTCGGTCGACCGCCTGGCTCATCGGGTCGCTGCCGTCGGTGGCCTCACCGCCCAGGCTCATGCTGACCACCCGGGCCTTCTGCTCACGGGCCGCCCACTCCATGCCGGCGATGATCCACGAGTCCTGTCCGCTGCCCTCGCTGTTGAGCACCTTGCCGATGTGCAGCCGGGCACCCGGGGCGACGCCCCGCTCCGCGCCACCGGACGCGGCGCCGGTGCCGGCGATCGTCGAGGCGACATGCGTGCCGTGGCCCTTGTAGTCGAGGATGTCGGGCTCTTCGGGGACGAAGCTGCTGGACTCGGCGATCTGCCCGACGAGGTCCGGGTGTTCGGCGTCCGCACCCGAGTCGAGCACCGCGACGTCGACACCGGTCGCGGTGTTGCCCTCGGCCCACAGCTCAGGCGCGCCGATCTGAGCGGTGGATTCGGCCAGGTCCGCGTGCACCCGACCGTCCAACCAGACCTTGGCGATGCCGTTCGCCAGGGTCGGGGCGTCACCCGTACGCCGGGCCGAACCGGCGGTCAGCGCGGTCCAGAACCGGTCGGCGGTGGCGCGCTGGCGGGTCAGCGCCGCGCCCTGCACGCTGTCCAACTGGCGGACCAGCGTGGCGCCGTCGACTAAGGGGCGGGTGCGGTTGCGGGCCGCCGCGTCGGTCATCGTCACGATCAACGGAAGCGCGTCGGTGCGCGCGTCGTCGTAACCGTCGGCGATGAGGTCGGTGACGTTGAACAGTTGCCGGTCCAGCACGCCGCTCGTCACATAGGACAGCGCGGCGTCCGGGTAGACGTAGGTGTCGCCGTCGCGCACGGTGCGGTGGAAGCTCGGGGTGCTGCCGTCCGGCCGACGCACCGTCGACACCGTGCTGCCGTCCGCCGCGGTGGTGACGGTGACCGTGTCACCGGTGATCAGGGTGACGGTGGACGCGCGTCCGGCGGCGGCCGGGGGTATGCCCGCCGGGCGGTCGGGGTTGTTCGGCGGGGCGGCGGACGCTCCCGCGCCGGGTGGGGTGAACCCGGCCGCCAGGGTGAGGGCGGCGCCGAGGGCGATCAGCCCGGATCGGCGGCGCCGGTGAGACAGAGCCACGATGACCTCTTTGTGTCGAGAAGTGGTACGCACCACAGCATCGACGCAGATCCCACCCCAACCACGCCCCACCCCCCGACGCACCTACGCCATGGCACAACCCCGCCACCCCTGGCGCCGCCCTCCCCGCCCCGCACGCGCCCCGACCCACCCTCCCGGCGTCGATCTTGCACTTTCTGTCGCGACCAAAGTCGCGAATCGGGACGCATCGACAACCGCAAGTGCAAGATCGACGCCGGGAGGGAGGGTGCGCGGGAGGGGGCGCGGGAGGGAGGGAGGGAGGGAGGGGGTTAGGCGGGGCGGGTCAGTTTGGCTAGGGCGTCTAGCTGGGTGGGGTCGGAGAGGGCGGAGCCGACGGCCACCACGCGTACGCCCGCTTGCAGGAACGCGTCGGCGTTGCTGGCATCCAGGCCGCCGGTGGCGACGAAGCGCAACTGCGGCAGCGGGCCGGCGACGGCCTTGAACCAGGCCGGCCCGAGGGCGATCGCGGGGAACGCCTTGAGCCAGGTGAGGCCGTGCCGCAGTGCCTGCTGGGCCTCGGTCGGGGTGGCCACACCGGGCAGGTGCGGCAGGCCACGTGCGGCGGCGGCGTCGGCGATCGCGAGGTCCAGGCCGGGCGCGACGGTGAACCGGGCACCCGCGTCGGCCGCCGCGGCGACCTGGTCGACGTCGAGCACGGTGCCGGCACCGACGATCCGGTCGCGCTCGGCCCCCGCCTCGACGGCAGCCCGCAGCGCCGGCACCGCGTCGGCGGTGGCCACCGGAACCTCCACCACGTCGATGCCGAGGTCCCAGGCGCGCTCGGCGAGCCGAACGGTCTCGGCGACCGGCAGGCCGCGCAGGATCGCCATCACCCGGGCGCCGCCGAAGATGTGATCGAAGTCCGGTGCGGTCATGGTGCACTCCATCCGATGTCGCGGTGGGACTGTTGCTGCTGGTCGGGTCGCAACCCGGCGGCCGGGCTCAGGTCGTCGCCCCCGGCTGGGTCAGGTCGAGCGGCGACCAGGCGTCGGCGGGGGCGTCGATGAGTTTCTCGAACCAGGTCCACGGCGGTACGGGGGCGTTGTCGCCGCTGCTCGTCAACGCCTGGGCGGCGAGGAGGTGGCCGAGGCGCAGCCGCCGTACTGGGTCGAGGCCGCGTAGCAGCCCGGCCAGGTAACCGGCGGCGAACGCGTCTCCGGCGCCGACCGGCTCCACCACTGTCACCCGGGGCGCGGGCACGAAGACCGGTTCGGCGTCGCGGACCAGTGCGGTGGCGCCCACCGCGCCGTCCTTGACCACCACCGTCTGCGGATCGGGCAACACCTCGCGTACGGCGGTCGGGTCGGTGGTGCCCCACAGGGTCTCCGCCTCGTCCTGCCCGACGAAGACGAGGTCGCAGCGGTTGGCGAGGTCGCGTAGCACCGGTGCGGCCTGCTCGGCGGACCACAGTCGGGCCCGGTGGTTGACGTCGAAGCTGACCAACGCCTGCGCCAGCGGCCGGTCGGTCACCGCGTGCTCGACAAGCGCCCGGCAGGACGCGGAGAGCGCCGGGGTGATTCCGGACAGGTGCAGCACCCGGGCACCGGCCAGCGCCGGGGCCGCCAGCGTGGCGGGGTCCATCCGGGCGGCCGCCGAACCGGCCCGGTAGTAGTGCACGGCGGTCCCGTCCGGGCCGGGGTCCTTGACGTACAGGCCGGTGGGGGCGGTCGGGTCCACGCAGACCTGGTCGACGCGGACGCCGGCGGCGGCGACGTGCCGGACGACGGCCCGACCGAAAGGGTCGTCGCCGACCCGGCTCACCCAGGTCGTCACGTGTCCCAGGCGGGCCAGGTAACCGGCCACGTTGGACTCGGCCCCGCCGACCGAGATGCCGACCCGCTCGGCGCGCTCCAGCGGCTCACCCGGCGCGGGGCAGAGCACCACCATCGTCTCCCCTACCGCTGCCACCTCGATCGACGGAAGGCCGGCCGGGACACTCGGCTGGTCAGGTCGGGGGGCGGTCGGCATCGGGCACACGTCCTCGCGGCGGGGGTGCTGGGCGTCGCCGAGCCTAGGTGTCCCGCGCGGGACGGGCAAGCGGTGTCCCGCTGGTCAGGGCAACGTCAACCCGTACGCGGCCAACACCTCCGCGATCGGCTGGTAGTAGGTGGTGCCGCCGGCCGTGCAGTTGCCGGTGCCGCCGGAGAGGATGCCGAGGATTTTGCCGGTGGAGGCCACGTAGAGCGGTCCGCCGCTGTCCCCCGGTTCGGCGCAGATGTTGGTGCGGATCAGGCCGTAGATCACGCCGGTGGCGTAGTTGACGGTCTGGTTGAGACCGGTGACGGTGCCGCAGCGCACGCCGGTGGTGCTGCCGCTGCGGCACACCGCCTGACCGATGTACGCGCTGCCGGGGCCATTGATGGTCACCAGGCCGGGGTAGGTGTAGACCGCGCTCGGGTGGGCGATCCGGCCGGTGTAGCGGATCAGCCCGTAGTCGTTGGTGGGGTAGCTGGTTGCGGTGCGGGTACCGAGCACCGTGGTCTGGGCGCTGTCGGTGTACCAGGTGGCGGCGGCGGTGGTGCAGTGCCCGGCGGTGATCACGTAGTAGGTGCTGCCGCTGCGCGCGTTCGCGCCGAGCGAGCAGCGCGCGCCGCCGCCGCCGTAGATGCCCTGCCCGCCGGCGATCAGCGGGCGCAGGGTTCCGGGTTCGCGGCGCAGCAGCACGCCGGCCCGGTCGGTCACCAACCGCAGCGCGGCCACCTCGCTGGGGGCCACTGTGTCGTCGACGGTGAGGGTCATCCGGCCGGTGGCGGGGTCGAGACCCCAGGCGGTGCCCGCGGTGCGTACCCCGGTCAGCGTGGCCGTCGGGTCGGCGGCGGGCGCGGCGGCCCGGTCGGGGACGGCGGCCTGCGCCGCGCCAGGAGCGACGAGCAGCAGGGCGGTCAGGACGAGGGCGACCAGCGGGGAGCGGCGCATCCGAACCTCCGAAGAGATCGAAACTATTGGATGCGGTCAAGCATCGCCCGGCCTCCGACGCCCTGGCAACCTCCGGCCGCCCGCTTCCCCGACCGGCGGGAATCGCCGATCCGGGGACGGGCCGCGCCGGCACCGCCGATAATCCTCGAAGACACGGCGGGAGGCCGGGCATGAGCACCGGAGGCACCGCGGCACTGGTACGCCGGCCGGACGGGTCGACCCGGGCCACGTTGCTGGAGTTGCTCTTCGACGTGGTCTTCGTGGCGGCCCTCGCGCTGACCTCGACGCTGTTGACCGAGAACCTTTCCTGGTCCGGCGGCGCGAAGGTGCTGCTGATGTTGACGGCCATCTGGTGGACCTGGTCGGTCACCTCCACCACCACCGAGTTCTACGACCCGCAGCAACGCCCCATCCAGGCCATTCTGATGATCGCCATGGTCGGCTCGGTGGGGATGGCGGCGTCCCTGCCGATGATCACCGACGGGCACGCGATGATCTTCGCGGTCGCGTACGTCGGTACGCACATCTCTCGCGGGATCATCCTGATCACGACGTTGCTCCGGCAGCGCCACCGGGCGGCCACGATCCGGGCCACCCGGTTCCTGTTCTGGTTCGTGGTGTCCGGCGTCTTCTGGATCACCGGCGGGGTGACCGGCGACGTGAACTGGCCGCTCTGGACCATCGCCATCACGATCGACCTGCTCTCCGCGGCGGCCCGCTACCCGACACCCCGGCTGGGCCGGGTGCCGATCGACCAGTACGAGCGGACCACCGGGCACCTGGGCGAGCGGTACCAGCAGTTCGTCATCCTGGCCCTCGGCGACATCATCCTGGTGCCCACCATGCGGGTCAGCCGCACCGATCTCGACGGCATCCGGGTCACCGCGTTGTTCTGCGCCTTCGGCCTCATGCTGCTGATGTGGCAGGTCTACGTCTTCCGGGCCGGCGAGTTGCTGGAAGCCGGGGCGAGGGCGGGCCGGCCGACGCGGGTGGCCCCGTACACCCATCTGGTGATGCTGGCCGGCGTGGTCGGCACGGCGGCGGCGTTCGACCTGGTCGTCTCGCGGCCGACCGGGACGACACCGGCGCGGTGGCTCCTGCTGATCATCGGCGGCCCGATCCTGTTCGTGGTCGGCCGCGCGCTGTTCACCCTGCTCGTGTCGACGAAGATGCCGTGGTGGCGGTTGAGCTGCCTGATCCTGCCGCTGCTGGTGCTGCCCTGGGCCGGCCACTGGCCGCCGGTGCTGGTCACCGTGGTCGTGGGGCTGGGGCTGGCGGCTCACGTCCTGCTCCCCGGGGCGGCCCGGGAGACCACGCCGGGCCTGCGGTTTCGACAATCCGGCGACTGACCCTGCTCACTCAGGCGACGTGTCGGGCGGCCCACTCGGCGAGGTCCCGGGCGCACGCGTCCACCGACTCCTGCCAGCTCCGGGCCGCGCCGTCGCCCGCCTCGTCGCTGACCTGCTTGACCAGCCGGCACGGCACGCCGGCCTGCGCCGCGGCCCACGCCACCGCGTACCCCTCCATGTCGACCAGGTCGGCGCGCTGCGCCAACCGGTCCCGCTCCGCGTCGTCGGCCACGAAGGTGTCACCGGTCGCGAGCACCGCGCCCTCGGCGGCCAACGTCAGCGGCGCCCCGTAGGTCTCGCCGGTGAGCGTGCGCAGCAGGTCGGTGTCCAGGTCGTGCTGGAGCACCGTGGCGACCTCGTGGATGCCGACCAACCCGGGGCGCAACGCGCCCGCCGTACCCAGGTTGAGCAGCAGGGCAGGGCGCGGCCCGGCGGCCAGCACCGCGGCCACCGCGCTGGCGGCGTTCACCTTGCCCATGCCGGTGAGCAGGACCGGCAGCTCGGGCGGCAGGTAGCGGGCCTCCTCCCCCACGGCAAGAACCACCAGCGGACGATCGGCGCGGACCGTACCTCGAAGATTCACCGGAGCATCGTACGAGCCGACCGGTGGGCCGTCGACGTCAGTCGTCGGTGAAGCGGTACAGCACGAAGTCCTTCTCCGCGCCACAGGCGATCACGCGGGTGTTCCACGAGCAGGAGGAGCTGCGCACGTCCTTCAGCTCACCCAACTCGTCGACCTCCCCGGACTCGGCCCACACCCCGGCCAGCACCCGGTTGTCAGCGACCACGCTGGGCGCCTTGGCGAAGACCAGCAGGTTGCCCGCGTCCAGGCGGACCGCCACCCCGCCCCGGTCCCGCAGCACTGGCTTGCCGGCGGCGTCGAAGACGGTGACGGTCGGCTCCGGCAGCTCCCGTTGGGCGAGCACCTGCTCACCCAACGGGATTAGACCGGTCACGCCCGGCGCCGGCCAGCTGATCATGCGCTCGCCTTCGGTGACCGCCACCACCTCGGTGCGCGCGACGTCATTGTTCGGCACCTGCAACAGGCAGGCCCGCCGCTCACCGCAGGCCACCAGTTCCTTCGGGCGGTACTCGTCGTTGCCGGAGCGGTGCAGCACCACCGGCTCGGCGTCGGAGTTCAGGTCGTACGCGAGCAGCTGGTAACCACCCTCGTTGGCGGCCACGTACAGGCGGTCCTCGTGGGCGACCACGAGGTCATCGGGGTCGGCGACGCTGCCCCACTGGCGCAGCACGGCGCCGGATGCCATGTCGAGCAGCCGCACCGACCGGTCCGCACCCACCTGGACGAGTCGCCGCCCCTTGCTCGCCCACGGGTTGCGGGGCGTGCCGTCGAGAAAGGCCGGCCCGCCCGCCGCCGCGTCGGTGCCGACCGGTCGGACCACGGTACGGCCGCCGGCGTACTGGCCGCGGGGGTTGGGCTCGGTCCACTTCGCCGAGCCGTTGGTCAGGCGCAGACCGACCAGTTCGTCGGCGGTCCGGTCCACCAGCACCGCCGTGTCGTCGGCGAAGTAGACGTCGTCGTCACCACGCAGAACGCGCTGCCAGCGCTGCTCGCCGGTGCGGCCGTCGAGGACGGCCAGCGGTCGGGGGGTGCTGTCGCCCGGCGCGTCGGCGAGGACCGCGACCGCCCCGGGGACGGCGATGATCGCCTCCCAGTCGTTGGCCCGCACGTCGGTCTGCTCGCGCCACAACTCGCGGCCGTTGCCCGCGTCGACGGCCACCACCTCCAGCCGGTCGTCCGGCAGCGCAAACGCCAGGTAGGCCCGGTCGTCGAGCACCGCCGTCCACATGTCGAGCGGCCGTTCGGTGCCGGCTGACAGGCGGGACAGCTCGCGCAGCGAGGCGAACTCCAGGTTCGGATAGCGGTCCCGGGTCAGGTAGAGCGTCGCCGCGGTGGCCACCCCGGCCAGGGCCAGCACCGCGCCGAGCACCACCCAGCGCGCCCGAGGCCAGCGGGTCGCGCCGGCCGGCGGGGTCGGGGTGGCGCCGGCCAGGCCCGGCCCCGGGGGCGGGCCCGCCGGCGGGGTGGATCCCGGCCAGGGCTGCGACGGTACGACCGGCGCGAGGGCTCCGGCCGGGGCGGGCGAGCTGACGGGGCTCGGCATCGGCGGGCTCACGGGGCGCGGCGCGGGCGGGCTCACCGGAGAGGGCGCGGGTGGTGCGAGCGGCAGGCCCGCGTACGCCGGGGCGGGGAGCGGCTTGCGTAGCGGCAGGTCGGTCAGGGCACCCTCGGCCACCGGCAACTCGGGCTGGTCCAGCACCGTCGGCGCGATGCCCAGCTCGGCGTGGAGCATGCGGGCCACCAGCGGGATCCGTGACGACCCGCCCACGAGGAACAGCCCGTCGAGCTGATCGGGGCGCAGCCCGGCGGCGGCGATGACCTCCCGGGCCCGCTGCACCGCCCTGCGCAGCAGGGGCGTGGCCACCCGCTCGACATCCGCCCGGGTCAGCTGGATCGTCTCGGCCACTCCGGGCACCGCGACCGGGGCGACAGCAGACCGGGACAGGGTTTCCTTCGCACCACGTACCTCGTCCCAGAGCCGGACCTGGTCGCGGCGCTGCGCCGGATCAGCCGGTCGGGTGAGCCGGTCCCACTGCCCGGCGTGCCGCTCACCGACCAACTCGCCGACCCGCCGCACCAGCGCGGCGTCGAGGTCCAGCCCGCCCAGGTCGGGCAGGCCACCGTCGGCGACCACGCTGAAGCCTGAGTCGCCCCAGGGGTCCGCGCCCTCGTTGCGCAGCACGGCGACGTCGAGCGTCCCGCCACCGAAGTCGAACACCGCGATCGCCCCACCGACCGGCACCGGACGGTGCAGCACCTGCGTGTAGTACCGGGCGGCGGCCACCGGCTCCCGCAGCAGCCGGGTGCCGGGCGGCGTCGGACCGGCGAGGGTGTGCTCTGCCGCCTGCGGCCAGCCCGCCCGCAGCAGCGCGTCGGCGAGGACCTGCCGCCGCGTCGCGTCCCACGCGGCCGGGCAGGTGACCACTGCCGGCGGCAGGAAACCCACAGCGTTCACCGCCGCCCGGCCGACCGTCGCCAGCACCGCGGCGAGCAGCTCGGCCGGCGGGTAGGCGCGGTCACCGAGCTGCACTGTCGGCTCGTCCACCCGACGCTTGGGGTTCGCCTCGAACCGGGCCGGGTCGGCCTGCGCCAACCGGCGGGCGTCCCAGCCGGTGTGCAGGGTGCCGTCCGGGTCGGCGTAGACGGCGGACGGACTGAGCGGTTGACCGTCCATCAGCAGCGGACGGGTCCGCCCGTCCGGCCAGCGCAGCACCGCCACAGTGTTGGACGTGCCGAGGTCGATGCCGAGGGCGAAACCCTCGTGCTGGCCTGCCATTGCCCGATACCTCCGCCGCGACGAGGGGAACTCGACCCCGCATCGTACGCAGGCCCCGCCGCACCGCTGATCACTCGGTCCGGGGTGGTCGACGGCGTCCGGTCAGTCGGTGGAGTGGACGCCCACCACCTCGTCCTCGCTGGTCTCCCCAGTGAGCTGGAACCCGAGTTTCAGGTAGAACTGCTCCGGGCCGTCCGGCCCCGGCTTCCACGTCGTGTAGACGCGGTCGTGCCCACGTCGGCGGGCCTCGTCGCGGACGGCCTGTACCGCGAAGCGGCCGTACCCCCGGCCCTGGTGCTCGGCGGCGATGTTCAGCCGCCACAGGCCCGAGCGCCTGTCGTCCGACTGGGCCGGATCCCACACGATGTCGAAGAAGCCCATCAGGAAGCCGACGATCTCGTCATCCTCGACGATCAGACGCGGCCACGCGATCTCGGGCTGCACGTACGCCTCGGCGAGGGACCAGGCGACCGGAGAGGAGAACTTCTCCTGGTCGGGCCGCACGCTCACCCGGCACGCGGCCTCCACATTGTCCTGAGTGATCGTCTCCAGTCGCGGCACGCCGGTCAGCCTACCGAGCGGGGCTGTGCAGCAGGCCGTCGAGCAGACCGCGCAGACCGAACTGGAACCAGGTGTCCAGGTCGGTGTCGGGTCTGGTCTGCCCTGCCGCGGCCAGCCACTGTCGGTCCCGGGTACGGCCGGTCCGCTCCAGCCGGGTGCGGGTCGCCGACCACCAGGCGTGGTAGGTGGTGTCCCCGGGGTCACGCCGGATGAGCAGGGCCATGCCCTGGACGTAGCCGCTGAGCGCCAGGTAGGCGCGGAACGCCTCGGCCGGTGCATATCCGGCGCTGGTGAACGCCGCCACCACCCGGTCGACCATGGCGAGTACCGCCGGCCCCGTCGGCGGCCGGTCGGTGGCGAGGATGGCCAGCAGCCAGGGATGGCTGCGGTACATCGCCCACTCGTCCCCGGCCAACCGTTCGAGCCGTTGGCGCGGATCGCGCGGTAGTGGCGCGGTGCCGGGCGGATGAGTGGCGGTGATCCGCTCGGCCATCGCGGCGAGGAGGTCGGCCCGGTTCCGGACGTGCCGGTACACGCCGTGGGCGGGCAGGCCGGCGCGTTGGGCGAGGACCCGCAGCGAGACGGCGTCCAGGCCGCCGGCGTCCGCAAGCTCGACCGCGAGGGCGACCAACCGGTGGCGCGGGTCGCCGCCGGTCGGCGCGGGCAGGTCCCGAATCCGACGCGGGCCGCTGGTGGGGCCGTGCTCACGACGTCTCCGGTACGCGCGGGCCTGACAGCTCCGGGAGCAGTAGCGGCGCGGGCGCCCCCGGCCGGGGCCGACGGGCAGTTCGGCCTCGCACTCGACACACCGGACACTGAGCACGCCGCCTCCACTTTCGTCACGGCACTCCGTGTGACGAAACTACTACGGTCGAGCAGCCGGGCTGTCCGGATCGGTTCGTGTGGCGCGGAGCAGCCGGAGCTGACCGATCTCCGCGACGTTCTTCATCAGCTCCGAGTTGACCCAACCGATCGTGTGCGTGACGGTGTGGTCGGTCCCGTCCGGCCAGGGGAACGTCGCGATGCGGTCGAGGTCGCTGTCGCTGAGCTGGTCGAGAAGCTCCAACCATTCGGTGCGTAGACCACGCAGCCAGGCGACACTCGGCTCGCCCGCGCCCGGCCAGACAACGGCCGTGCGCTGCCGCGCTGATCCACCCCGGAGATGGTCCATCGCCACTGTCCACCACCAGCCGACGTGCCAGGTGAGCCAGCCGATCGTCGGCACCGGGACCGGGTCGGGTTCGGTGTCGGCCCAGTCCGGAGTCCAGGTGCCGTCGGTGCTCTGCCGCACCGACCAGCAGTGTGTGGCCGGCTCCCAGAGGAAGTCAGCGGGATCGAGTCGCTCCAGGTGGTACTCGAACAGCGACCACGTCAGGTCGAACTGCCAGCGCAGGAGGGCCAGAGGCGCTACGGACATCCGGAGATCCTCCCGGAACCCCACCCCCGCCGGCCACAGATTAACGCCAACCTCATGATCGACCGATGGGGTCGGCGGGGCAGCGGTCGGAGAGGGCGTAGCGGAGCAGCACCACGTCGCCGATCTGACGGGCCTCGGCCAGGCGGGCACGTCGACCCGGGTGCCAGGGGAAGCTACCCTCCCCCACGAACCGGGGCGCCCGACCGTCGCCGACGAAGAACGGGGCGACCACCAGGTGCAGTTCGTCGGCGAGACCGGCGGCGAGGAACTGGGCGTGCACCGTCCCGCCGCCCTCCACCATCAACCGCTGTACGCCCCGCGCGGCCAGGTCGGTCAGCAGCCACCCCGGGTCGACAGGCTCACCCGCGTCGATCACGGTGGCCAGCCGGCCGACCCGCTCCTCGGTCTTCTCGAGCGCGCCCGTGGCGCAGTAGACGAGCCGGGCCGAATCACCGGCGGTGAAGAAGCGGGCGGTCGGGTCGAGGTCACCCTGTGCGGTCAGGGTGACCTTGGTGGGTGAGGCAGGCCGACCGGCCGCCACCCGCTCGTCGCGGCGACTCGGCGAGCGCACCAGCAACCGAGGGTCGTCTCGTCGGACGGTGCCGGCGCCGACCAGAATGGCGTCGCAGCTGGCCCGAACCGCATCGACACGGTCCAGGTCCTCCTCGTTGGACAGCAGTAACCGCTGCTCGGAGGCATCGTCGATGTACCCGTCGATGGAGGCGGCACAACTCAGCAGCACGTACGGCCGCGTGTGCCCCGGCCGCCAACTCATCGGGAGACGGGCCGCTCAGGAGTACGACCCGCGAGCACATCGGCCGCCTCGACCGCCTCGACCTCCGCTGCCTTGGCGGCCTTGGCCGCCAGGTAGCCCGCGTTGGCCGGCGAGAGGAAGACGCTGGTGAGCACCCGTTCGGCGACGTCCACGCCCAACCGGGTCAACTGCTCGGCCTTGTCCGGGTTGCTGCTGAGCAGTCGGACCCGCGGCACACCCAACGTGGCAAGCATCTGCGCGGCGACGGTGTAGTCCCGCTCGTCCTCGCCCCGGCCCAGCGCGACGTTGGCCTGGTAGGTGTCCAACCCGGCGTCCTGCAACGCGTACGCGTCGAGTTTGGCGTACAGGCCGATGCCCCGGCCCTCCTGGCGGAGGTAGAGCAGGAAACCGCCGGTCTCGGCGATCCGCTGGACCGCCTCGCGCAGTTGCGGCCCGCAGTCGCAGCGTTGGCTGCCGAACACGTCGCCGGTCAGGCACTCGCTGTGCGGGCGGACCAGCGGGGCTGCTCCCCCGGCGGTGACCTGGTCCAGGGCGCCCGCCCAGTCGCCGAGGCCGAGGGCCAGGTGCTCCCGGCCGTCCACCAGACCCTTGAAGGTGAACACCCGGGCCGTCGTGGTGTAGCCGTCCGGGAACGCCAACGGCACCGTGACCTGCGTGCGGATCGTGGCAACGGGCAATGCTTCGGGCATGGGACTCCTCTGTCCGGCGCCACCGTCGTCCGGCGACGCAAACCGTCTCACAACCGACTCAACATCCGCCGCCGGAGGCGGCTTCCCGGGCGGCGACCGGAATTCGACGTCGACGGGCCAGCAACACCGCAGCCCCGGGCAGGCTGGCCACCAGGATCAGCGCGCCGTAGACGGTGGCGGTGGCGACGCCCTCGGCCGCGCTGAGACCGGCCGCGCCGAAAACCCATGCCGCCACCCCTTCGCGGGGCCCGAAACCGGCCACGTTCAACGGTAGGCCCATCGCGAGCAGGGCGAGCAACGTCAACGGCAGCAGGCGGGACAGCGGGGCGTCCGACCCGGCGGTGCGCGCCGCCACCAGGAAGGTGGCCAGGTGACCGGCGACCATCACGGCCGAGGCGACCAGCACTCCGAACCAGGTACGCCGCGCCAGCAGCCCCGACCGTACGTCCGCCACGGCGGTGCGCAGTGCCGTCGCCCAGCGCGAGCCGCCACCGTTCGGGAGGAGCCGAGCCAACAGCACGACGGCCAGCCCACCGGCGACGAGCAGCGCGGCGGCGACCGGCAGGTACGGGCGGACCGGGGACGGGAAGGCGGCGAGCACCACCAGCGCGACCCCGACCAGGACCACCTGCCCGGCGGTGCGTTCCCAGACCACCGCGCGGATGCCCCGGCTGACGTCACCGGCGTCGCGGCCGTGGCGTACCGCGCGGTGCACGTCGCCGAGCACCCCGCCGGGCAGTGTGGCGTTGAGGAAAACGGCCCGGTAGCAGTGCGCCACAGCGGTCGCCAGTGGCAGGCGTACGCCGAGACCGCCGGCGACCAGGCTCCACCGCCACGCCGCGCAGACCGTGGTGAGCACACCGATGACCAGCGCCGCTGCCAACGCCGGCGCGTCGATCAGTCGTACTCCGGCGAGGAACGGGCCGGTGCCCACCTGCCACAGCAGGACGGCGAGCAGACCCACCCCGCCGACCACTCGTGCCCAGGCCCAGAACATCGGCGCCGGCCCTCCCCTTTGAAGATCGTCCACTTGCCCTAGTCCACGTACCCAGGGCGTGAACGGTTCATCCACCGGCGAGGAGGTCAGTGTGTTCGACGAGCACCGTGAGCCGGCCGGCCGCCGCGTCGGCCAGCCGACGGCGGGCGTACGCCTGGGCGGGTCCGGCCAGGTCGGGGCGCTGCTCGCAGGCGGCCCCGACCCATCCTCGGAACCATTCGGCGGTCAGGTCGGCCTGTTCCGGGCCGAGACGCCACGGGCTGGGCCGTTCCCGCACGTCGACGCCGCGCCGGACGAACGCGGCGGCGGTGGCGGCGGCGGCATCCGGGCCGAGCAGCCGCCGGCCCTCGACGGTACGCCGCTGGTGGTCGTTGAACGCGGCCTCGACCGCCTCGTCGAGCGGGTCGGCCGGGGTGAACCGGACCCGCCCGGTCACCGAGATGGCGAACAGGGCCGGTCGGCCGACACACGCCGCCACCACCCGCTCGACCTCCTCGGCGGTGAGCATGTCCAGCAGCGCGGACGCGGTGACCAGGGAACCGTCCGCGAGGTCGGCGGCGGTCAGCCGGGTGAGGTCGCCACAGCGGGTGTGGACGGTGACCGGGGCGCCGTCGGCGGCGGTCACTCCCCGCATGCCCTCGGCGGCCCGGGCCAGCAGGTCGGCGTCCCGGTCGTGCAGCACCCAGTGCTGAGGTCCAGGTAGCCGGGTGGCCAGCCAACGACTCATCGACCCGGTGCCGCTGCCCAGGTCGTGGATCACCGTCGGGGTGTCCCCGGTCAGCCGGGCCCGGACGGCATCGACCAGGTCCTCGGCACGCGCCGCCGCGTCGGCGGGTTCACGCAACCGCAGCCAGTCGGCGAACGGCAGGGTCTCCTCGGCGGTCATTCCGCCACCTCCTTCAGCACTCCGGCCAGCAACGCGGTGGTCACCGGCCAGTCGGTCAGGGTGTCGCGCCGGGCGAGAGCGGCACGACGCAGCCGGGCGCGCAGCCCGTCATCGTCGAGCCAGCGGATCAGAGCGGCGGCCAGCGCCGCCGGGTCACCGGGTGGGACCAGCAGTCCCGGGCGTTCACCGTCGGGCGCGTGACCGAGCGCCTCCGGCAGCCCGCCCACCTCGGTGGTCACCACCGGCAGGCCGCGGGCCAGCGCCTCGGTGACGACCATGCCGTACGTCTCGCCTCTCGACGGCAGCACCAGCAGGTCGGCGGCGGCGTAGGCGTCGTCCAACGCCGCGCCGGTCACCGGGCCGACCAGTCGTACCCGCTCGGTGAGGCCCGCCCCGGTCAACCTGTCGCGCAGCCGGTGCACGAGATCCGGTTCCCGGGCCAGAGAGCCCGCGCAGACCATCGTCCAGGACCTGCCGACCAGCGTGGCCAACGCGTCGACCAGCACGTCGTACCCCTTGTGGTGGGTGACCGCCGCGACGCAGAGCAACCGGTTGCCGGCCACCGAGCCGACCGCGGGCGGCGCGGGTCGCACCCCGGGCGGCGCGGCCCGGACCCGGCCGGCGAGGGCCGGGTGGCGGGCCAGCAGGGCGCGGCGGGTCCACTCGCTGGTGGTGACGACGGCCCGGGCGGTGGCCAGGGCGCGGGCTTCCGGCTCGTCGTCCAACGGCAGGTGCACCAGCAGCACCAGGCGCAGCCGACGGGCGTGCGGGGTGAGCAGGTCCGGCACGGCCGAGGCGATGAGGCCGTCGATCAGCACCACGGCGTCGTCGGGCGCGGCGGCGAGCACCGCGCCCAGCGTCGCCCGGTCGGGCGGGTCGGGGTGCGGCCACGCACCGGGCACCGGATGCTCGCGCACCGACCACCCGCGCTCGCCCAGCCCCGCGCAGATCCGCCGGTCGTAGGAGTTGCCGCCGCTGGGCGTGGCCGGATCGTCGATGTCACCGGGCAGGACGACGTGCACCGCCCGGCCCGCATCGGTCACAACGACCGCTCGTAGCTCGCCCAGGCGATGTGCGACTCGTGCAGGGTGACAGTGATGCCGCTCAGATCACGCGCCCCGGCGCCCAGCTCACCGGCGTGCACCCGCTCGACCAGCCGGTCCGCGACCGTACGGGCCAGCACCTCCGTGGTGGTGTTCACCCCGGCGAAGGCCGCCTCGTCGTCAAGGTTGCGGTAGGTCAGCTCGCTGAGCACGGCCCGCAGCTGCTCGGTGGCCAGGCCGATGTCCACAACGATCCCGTCGGCATCCAGGTCGGGCCGGCGAAACGTCGCGTCGACGACGAACGTCGCGCCGTGCAGGCGTTGGGCGGGCCCGAACACCTCGCCTCGGAAACTGTGGGCGATCATCATGTGGTCCCGAACGGTCACGCTGAACACTGTCACTCTCCGTCTTCGTAGGTGATGAGGTGGCAGAGCGCGGGCAGGTCGCCCGAGGTCAGTCTGGCGAGCACGTCGGGCAGCTCCGCGAAGCGCGACGCGCCGGTGATCAACGCGTCGAAGGCAGGGTCGTCGAGCAGGTCCAGGGCGAGCGCCAGTCGGTCGGCGTAACTGCGCCGTCCCCGTCGGGCGGGTGCCACCATGCCGACCTGGCTGCTGCGGACGCTGAGTCGACGGGAGTGGAACGCACCGCCGAGTGACACCTGCACCGGGCGGTCGCCGTACCAGCTCAGCTCGATGACCGTGCCCTCCGGGGCGAGCAGGTCCAGCGACTGTTGCAGGCCGGCCGCGGTGGCGCTGGCGTGCACGACCAGGTCCCGGTCACCGCGGGCGTCGGCCGGGCTGGCGAAGTTGACACCGAGGGCCCCGGCCACGCCGGCCCTGCGCGCGTCGGTGTCGACCAACTCGACGTGCACGCCGGGGAACCGGGCCAGCAGCGTCGCGACGCAACAGCCCACCATGCCCGCGCCGATCACGGTGACCCGGTCGCCGACCAGCGGCGCGGCGTCCCACAGCGCGTTGACGGCGGTCTCCACAGTGCCGGCGAGCACCGCTCGGGCGGCCGGCACCCCCTCCGGCACGGGCACCACGGCGGTGGCGGGCACGACGTACGCGCTCTGGTGCGGGTGCAGGCAGAACACCGTTCGCCCGAGCAACTCCGGCGGGCCCTGCTCGACGACGCCGACACTCAGGTAGCCGTACTTGACCGGGCCGGGGAACTCGCCCTCCTGAAACGGCGCGCGCATCGTGTCGTACTGGTCGGCGGGCACCCGGCCGGCGAAGACCAGCGTCTCGGTGCCCCGGCTGACACCGGAGTACCGTGCCCGGACCAGCACCTCGTCGGGGCCCGGGGCGGTCAGCGACACCGGCTGGATCTCGGCAACGCCGGGTTCGCGCACCCAGCAGGCGGACGCCTCGCGGATCACCGTCGCGCACCTCAGCTCTGCTCCGGGGCCGAATCGATCGGCCGTGTCGGGCCCCCGGTCGGGGGTTGTCGATCATAAACACGGAAGTTCGGTACGCACAGTTCGAAGCTCGCCCACCCCGTCCGCCATTCGGACAAAACCGATATAGGGGTGCTTTTGCCCCTATACGCTCCCCTGGCACATTCGAACCAACGGGGGCGTGATGAGTATTTCGTGGTGGGGTAGCCGCAGATCACGGGCGACGGCGCTGACAGCTGTCGCGGGTGTGCTGGCGCTCAACGGTCTGCTGGTGCCGGCTGGCCCCGACCGGATCAACCCGGTGCTGGCCGCCGTCGACGAGGCCGTCGGGCCGGTCGACCCGGTCGCCGAGGCGCTGAGCTTCGGCGTGATGACCGAGGGCAACGCCATTGTGAACAACGACGAGAACGAGGGAACCCTCGCCGTCGGCGGTGACCTCACCTTCGGCAACTATCAGCTCGCCGGGGCGACCGCCGGATCGTTCGTGGTGCCCGGCGACGCCAACCCCAGCGCCCTGGTCGTGGGTGGACGGGTCAACTTCGCCGGCAGCGTCGGCGGCAGCCGCCTCCAGGTGCTCTCCAACGGCTACGCCAAGGTCGGCAACCTGACCGGCACCTTCGTCCGCAACACCGACAACAACGGCGCCCAGGTCAACACCCGGATCCTGCCGACGAACGACTACGACGCCTCGCCCCGGGTGGAGCTGGTCACCCGGCAGCCGGTCCCCAGCGTCGGGCCGACCTCGCCGATCAACTTCGCCGGCGCGTTCACCGCCTTCCGGAACACCACGGCCGGCCTCGCCACCTGCGACAACACGGTCGTGCTGCGGACGCCCAACGGTGACGTGCTGCCCCGACCGATCCCGCCGGGCAGCAACGCCGTCGTCACGTTGACCCCGGGCGTGACGAACGTGCTCAACCTGAGCGCCGCCGACCTGGCCAACATCCAGATCCTGACCTTCGCGAGCCAGCCGACCGCCGCCACGCCACTGCTGGTCAACGTGGACACCAGCGGCGTCGGCAACACGTTCGCCTGGACCGCCCCGAACTTCGCCGGGATCGGCGGGCAGCAGGCGCGCTACGTCCTGTTCAACTTCCCGACCGCCACCGCGCTCACCCTCACCCCGAACGCCGCCACCGTCGAAGGCACCATCTACGCCCCCAACGCCAGCCTCACCGACCTCTCCTCCAGCAACACCGAGGGCAGCGTCATCACCCGTACACTGGACCACCGCGGCGGCGAGATCCACTACTTCCCGTTCAGCACCACGCTCGCCTGCGAGGGTGCCACCCCGGCCGACATCGCCCTGATCAAGTCGTCGACCACCGCGCTGATCACCAGCGTTGGCCAGCAGGTGCCGTACTCATTCCACGTGGTCAACACCGGCGGAGTCCCGCTGACCACCATCTCCGTCACCGACGTGCAGACCCCACCGTCGTCGAACGCCAACCTCGGCCCGATCACCTGCGCCGCCACGACACTGGCGCCCGGAGCGCAGACCGCCTGCACGGCCACCTACACCGTCACGCAGGCCGACCTGGACAACGGCGGGGTCACCAACGTCGCCACCGCACAGGGCAACCCACCGACCGGTCCACCTGTCGTATCCGACCCGAACTCCCTGACCATCCCGGCGCAGGCGCTCACCGCCGCCGTCACAGTGGTCAAGTCGTCCCCCACCACGTCGATCACCACGGTCGGGCAGCAGGTGCCGTACCGGTTCCTGGTCGCCAACACCGGCGGCCTGACCCTGACCAACGTCGCCGTCACCGACGTGCAGACCCCGCCGTCGTCGAACGCCAACCTCGGCCCGATCACCTGCGCCGCCACCACCCTCGCCCCCGGCGCGAGCACCACCTGCACCGCCACCTACACAGTCACCCAGGCCGACCTCGACAACGACGGGGTCACCAACGTCGCCACCGCGCGGGGCACCCCGCCCCGCGGCGGTACGCCGGTCACGTCGCCGCCCTCGACGCTGACCATCCCCGAGGCCGGGCTGCTGGCGTCGATCGCCATCATGAAGACCTCGACCACCACGTCGATCACTGCTGTCGGCCAACAGGTGCCGTACCAGTTCCACGTGCTGAACACCGGCGGGTTCACCCTCACCGGCGTGAACGTGACCGACGTGCAGACCCCGCCGTCGTCGAACGCCAACCTCGGCCCCATCACCTGCGCCGCCACCACCCTCGCGCCCGGCGCGCAGACCCTGTGCACGGCCACCTACACCGTCACCCAGGCCGACCTCGACAACGACGGCGTCACCAACGTCGCCACCGCACACGGCACCCCGCCCAGCGGCGGCCCTGTCGACTCGACGCCAGCGACGCTCACCATTCCGGAAAGCGGTCTGCTCGCCTCCATCGCGATCCTGAAGTCGTCCACCACCACATCGATCACCACTGTCGGGCAGCAGGTCCCGTACCGGTTCGACGTGGTCAACACCGGCGGGTTCACCCTCACCGGCGTGAACGTGACCGACGTGCAGACCCCGCCGTCGTCGAACGCCAACCTCGGCCCCATCACCTGCGCCGCCACCACCCTCGCGCCCGGCGCCACCACCACCTGCACCGCCACCTACACCGTCACCCAGGCCGACCTGGACTTCGGCTCGGTCCGGGACAGCGCGACAGCGCAGGGAACACCGCCCGGCGGTCGGCCGCCCGTGCAGTCGCCGCCCGCGACGCTGACGATTCCGAGCGACGTGGTCGTCCCCGGCATCTCACTGGTGAAATCGTCCACCACCACGCAGATCAGCAGCGTCGGCCAGCAGGTGCCCTACCGGTTCCTGGTCGCCAACACCGGCGGCGTGACGCTCAACGGCGTGAACGTGACAGACGTGCAGACCCCGCCGTCGTCGAACGCCAACCTCGGCCCCATCACCTGCGCCGCCACCACACTGGCACCGGGCGCGAACACCACCTGCACCGCCACCTACACCGTCACCCAGGCCGACCTCGACAACGACGAGGTCACCAACGTCGCCACCGCACACGGCACACCGGCCGGCGGTGAGACGCCCATCGACTCGGCACCCTCGACGCTGACCATCCCGGCGGCAGACCTGATCCAGTCGATCTCGCTGCTGAAGTCGTCCACCACCGTCTCGATCAACACGGTCGGGCAGCAGGTGCCCTACCGGTTCCTGGTCGCCAACACCGGCACCGTGACGCTGTCCAACGTGAACGTGACAGACGTGCAGACCCCGCCGTCGTCGAACGCCGACCTCGGCCCCATCACCTGCGCCGCCACCACCCTCGCGCCCGGCGCGAACACCACCTGCACCGCCACCTACACCGTCACCCAGGCCGACCTCGACAACAACGGGGTCACCGACGTCGCCACCGCACACGGCACACCGCCCGGCAGTGAGACGCCCATCGACTCGGCGCCGGCGACACTGACCATCCCGGACGCGGGGATCGTCGCCAGCATCCAGGTGGTGAAGACCTCCACCACCGTGTTGATCAATGCGGTCGGGCAGCAGGTTCCGTACCGGTTCCACGTGGTCAACAACGGTGGGCTCACGCTGACCAACGTCAACGTGACAGACGTGCAGACCCCGCCGTCGTCGAACGCCGACCTCGGCCCGATCACCTGCGCCGCCACCACCCTCGCCCCTGGGGCGAGCACCACCTGCACCGCCACCTACACGGTCACCCAGGCCGACCTCGACAACGACGGCGTCACGAACGTCGCCACCGCGCACGGCACACCGCCGGGCGGGGGTACGCCTGTCGACTCCCCGCCGTCGTCACTGACCATCCCGCAGTCCGGGCTCGTCGCCAACATCGAGGTGATCAAGGCGACCAGCACGGTGGCGATCGCCGCGCCGGGTCAGCAGGTGCCGTACACCTTCCTGGTCGTCAACAGCGGCGGTCTCACCCTCACCGACGTGACAGTCAACGACACTGTGCTGCCGCCGTCCGTCCGCGGCGTGCTCGGGCCGATCACCTGCGGTCCAGACAACATCCCGAACGGCGCGGTGACGTTGTCGCCGGGCGCCTCCATCCAGTGCCGGACGACCTACACGGTGACCGCCGAGGACTTCACCGGCTCGTCGCTGCGCAACGTGGCCACGGCCACCGGTACGCCGCCGTTCGGGCCGCCGCCGGTCTCCCCGCCGTCGCCGGTGGACATCCCGATCCCGCACCCGGCGATCGCCATCACCAAGTCGGTGACGCCCACGGTGGTGTCCGCGGCCGGTGACGTGGTCACGTACCGGTTCGTGGTGAGCAACACCGGCACCACGTCGCTCAGCGCGGTGACGGTCGACGAGACGGACTTCTCCGGCACCGGGACGCCCGGGGCCATCACCTGCGGCACGCCGCCGGTCGCCAACGGCACTGTCACCCTGGCCGCCGGGGAAAGCACCACCTGCACGTCGACCTACGCGGTCACCGCCGCGGACATCGAGACCGGCCGGATCACCAACACCGCGGTCGCGGTCGGCACGCCCCCGACCATTCCCGGCCAGGAGCCACCCGCACCGGTACGCTCCGCGCCGGCCTCAGCAGAGGTCACGGCCACCCGGGGCGCAGCGATCACGGTGGTGAAGTCGAGCAGCACCAACAAGATCGTCCGGCCGGGGCAGCACGTGCCGTTCCAGTTCGTGGTCACCAACACCGGTCAGGTGCCGCTGACCGGCGTGACGATCACCGACGCCCTGACCGCACCGGCCTCGGCGGCCAACCTCGGCCCGATCACCTGCGGTCCGGAGCGGACGCCGAACGGCACCGTCACCCTCGCCGCTGGCGCGGCCGTGACCTGCACGGCGACGTACACGGTCAGCAAGGCGGACTACCACCACGGGTCGCTGCGCAACACCGCGACGGCGACCGGCACTCCGCCGGACGGACCGGCGCCGATCTCACCCGAGTCCACGATCACCATTCCGGTGAAGGGCAAGCTCCCGGTTACCGGAACGTCGTTCCCGGCCGGACTCTGGATGGGTGCCGGCGTGCTGGCGGTGCTCCTCGGCGCGGCCCTGCTGCTGGTCGTCCGGCAGCGCAGACTCCGCGCCTGACGCGGACCTGATCGCGGGGGCCGGACCGGAGGGGAACCGGTCCGGCCCTCGCGGCACGTCACCCCCACGGCGGCAAGCAATCCGCTCCACCGCGCGATCAGTGAGCTCGGCTCCGCAGAGCTCACCGCCGCCGGCGGCCGCTCGACCACCCTGCCGCTCGCCGCCGCCGGCGGTGCCGTCCTGCTGGCGGCCGGCGTGGGGGTCCTCCTGCTGAAGCGTCGCCGCAAGCGCGCCTGACCGGCCTGTCGGGCCCCGGTCGCCCGCTCGCACGGCGGGCGACCGGGGCGGTCAGACGGTCATTCGAACTCCTCCACGTACTCCTCGGTGGGGCCCAGCTCGGGCTGGTCGCGCAGCTCCAGGACCGGGCCGAGGCGGTCGGTCTCCAGTACGACGATCGTGTTCTCGCCGGTCCGCAGCAGTGGCGCGGGGCAGTAGAGCGTCACCTGCGGGCCGATGTCCCAGTAGCGGCCGAGCAGGAATCCGTTGACCCAGACCAGGCCGTGCACCGAGCCGGGCAGTGCGAGGAAGGTGTCGGCCGGCTCCTCGATGTGCATCCTCGCCACCGCGAAGCCGGCACCGGTGCTGGCCGGTCCGGCAGCGGTGGCGAGGCGCAGGTCGTCCGGTGTCCACTCGGCCAGGGCGATCGGCGAGCTGGTCCAGCCGTGCACGATCCGGCGGTCGACGAGCACCGGCCCGAGCAGACCCTTGTGCTGGCCGACCAGTGGGCCGTAGTTGATCCGGCCGAGATTCTCCACCAGGATCTCCAGGCGCACGGCCGCGCCGGTGCCGTTGATGGGTATCTCCGGATGCTCGGCGTCGGCGACACCGATCGGTACGCCGTCGGCGAGGACGATCGCCCGGTCACGTACGTCGGTGAGGACGATGGTGTGCGCGCCCGTGGGGATTTTCGGGTGAGCGGTGAGCAGCACCATCCCGGCGTCCAGGCCGAGCTGCTCGAAGGTGGCCGGCCGTGGACCGGTCGACTCCGGCGTGCGCACGGCGCGCAGGCCGCTGATCAGGTCGGCGCGGTGGGTCAGCGGCACCTGCGTCGGCGGGAGCACCGGCATCCGTTCGGGCACTCGCAGCTGCCCGGTCGCGCCGAGGGCCGCGCGCATGGCGTGGAACTTGGCGGTCAGTGTTCCGTCCTCGGCGATCGGCGCATCGGAGTCGTAGCTGGTGATGGTGGGCTGAAGCCGGCCTCGGTCCGCGTTGGCACCGGCCCACAGGCCGAAGTTGGTGCCGCCGTGTGCCATGTAGAGGCTGACGCTTCCGCCCTCGCCGATGATGGCGTCGAAGGTGCGGACGGCGCTGTCCACCGAGCGGACGTGGTGCCGCTCGCCCCAGTGGTCGAACCAGCCGTTCCAGTACTCGGCGACCACGAATGGTTCGTCGGGCCGGCGCTTGGCGAACAGGGCACGGGCGGCCTCGGGCTTCGAGCCGAGGGTGGCCGCGGCGAGCGTCCCCGGCACCGTGCCCGCGTCGTGCATCAGCTCGGTCGGGCCGTCGGCGGTGAACAGCAGTTCGGTGATGCCGCGCTCGAGCAGGGCGGAGCGAATCCAGGGCAGGTACGCCCCGTCGTCGCCGTAGCTGCCGTACTCGTTCTCGACCTGCACCGCCACGACCGCCCCGCCGGCATGCGTCTGTTGCCGCGCGATGCGGGGGATCAGCTCGTCGAACCAACGTTCGACCGGCCCGGTGTACGCCGGATCGGAGCTGCGCAGGACCACGTCGCGGGCGGTGAGCCAGGCTGGCAGGCCGCCATTCGACCACTCCGCGCAGATGTACGGGCCGGGACGCAGGACGACGTCGAGGTCCTCATCACCGGCGAGTGCGATGAACGCCTCAAGGTCGCGCCAGCCGTCGAAGCGCGGCGCGCGGCCCGCGTGCGGCTGGTGGAAGTTCCAGGGCACGTACGTGTCGAGGGTGTTGAGGCCGAGGTCGGCCAGCCGCCGGATCCGGTCGCGCCACAGCTGCGGGTGGACCCGGAAGTAGTGCAGGGCGCCGGAGAGGATGCGGTGCGGGACGCCGTGCCGGTGGAGCTGACTGTCGCTCCAGCCGAGCGCGGGCGAGGGCGTGGTCGACGGTGTCACTGTGTTGCCCGGCCGGTTCGTCTCGATCATGGCGGAAGCCTATGTTACCCGTGCCATCTGTAACAATGGCGCTAGGATGCCGCCGTACCGGGTTCTCAGGAGGGCGGGGCGGATGACCGAGGCGACGATGCGTGGCAAGCAGCCGAGCATGACCGACGTGGCACGCGCCGCCGGTGTGTCCGCGCAGACGGTCTCGCGCACGCTGCGCGACTCGCCGAACGTCAACGCGGAGACCCGACGTCGCGTGCTCACCGCGGTCGAGCAGCTCAAATACCGGTACAACGGCGCCCCGCGGCTGCTCTCCTCGGGGCGGAGCTTCACCCTCGGCCTGGTCCTGCTCCAGGCCGGCGGGTACTACTCCCGCTCGGGGGTCACCGCCGGGGTGGAGGCCGCGGCCGGTCAGGCGGGCTACTCGGTGAGCATCGCGACCATCGCCGAGCTGGACACCGCGTTGATGGAGAAATCCCTGCTCAAGCTGTCTGATCAGGGTGTCGACGGCATCATCATCGCGGTCCCGCTGATCTCCGTGACCCAACGGATGGAGGACATCACCCGGGACATCCCGACCGTCACGGTGGACGGCTCGCGCACCACCGGCGCGCGGGTGCTGGGCATCGACCAGCACGAGGCGGGGCGCGCGGCGACCCAACACCTGCTGGACCTGGGGCACCGCCAGGTGTGGCACGTGGCCGGGCCGGATGAGTGGATCGAGGCACGGCAGCGTCGGCAGGGCTGGCAGGAGTGCCTGGCCGCCGCCGGGATCGACGCGCCGCCAGCCCTGGAGGGCGACTGGTCACCCGAGTCGGGCTACCGCCTGGGGCAGGTTCTCGCGATGATTCCCGAGGTCACCGCCGTCTTCGTGGCCAGTGACGAGATGGCCTTCGGTGTGATCAAGGCGCTGCGGGAGCGCGGGCGGTCGGTGCCGCAGGACGTGTCGATCGTGAGCGTGGACGACATCGAGCTGGCCTCCTACTGCCACCCACCGCTCACCACCGTTCGCCAGGACTTCTACCGCTCCGGGTCGGCCGCGGTCGCACTCCTGCTCGACACCCACGCAGAGGGCGAATCGCTGACGCCGGCGACCCTGATCGTCCGGGAGTCCACAGCGGCGCCGCGGACCCACTAACCGTCGTGCCGTCGGTAGATCGTTCTTGACGGGTCATGTTACGGGTGCCACAGTAACAACGCGCGGCCCACCTCAGTGATCTAGCGGACCGCGCCTCGTGCACGCCGTCAACTCCCGCACCGTTGTGCGCACCCGCCCACGGAGGACCACCCCCATGTTGAGAAAACCCATCGTCCTGGCTGTCGCCGCAGCGACAGCGATCAGTTTGCTCGCGGGTTGTTCCGGAGGCGACGACAGCGCCGACGGTAAGAAGACCCTGAAGGTCGCCGCCTTCGAGGGCGGCTACGGCCGGGACATGTACCTCCAGGTCGTCGAGGCCTACCGGGCGAAGCACCCCGACGTGGACGTTCAGCTACAGCTCTCGAAGACCCTTGAGGACGAGATCAGCCCCAACATGAAGGCTGGCAAGTTCCCCGACGTCGTGGTGCTGCCTCAGGGCCGCAAGGCCGCGCTCGCCGAGACGCTGGTCAAGGACAAGGCGCTGGAGGACCTCACCGGAGTCCTGGACATGACAGTGCCGGGCGAACAGTCCACCGTGCGGTCCAAGCTCGCCGACGGGATCGTCGGCAACCTCAACACCAACCCGTATAACGACGACAAGACCTACCTGATGCCGATGTACTACGCGCCGACCGGCCTGGTCTACAACAAGGGCCTCTTCGCGCAGAAGGGTTGGCAGGTCCCGACCACCTGGGACGACATGTTCAAGCTCGGCGACGCCGCCAAGGCCGAGGGCATTGCGCTGTTCACGTACCCGACCGCCGGCTACCTGGACTCGTTCTTCTTCGCGCTGCTCGCTGACGTCGGCGGTGAGCAGTTCTACAAGGACGCCATGACGTACTCCGAAGGTGTCTGGAAGACCCCCCAGGCGCGTCAGGTCCTGGACATCACCGCCAAGCTGCTGACCTACGCGTCGAAGACCACCGTCGGGTACGCGAACGAGCAGGACTTCACCAAGAACCAGCAGTCTCTGCTCGACAACAAGACCCTGTTCATGCCGAACGGCACGTGGGTCGTCGGCGAGATGAAGGACGCGCCGCGCGCCACCGGCTTCGAGTGGGCGATGGCCCCGCTGCCGGCGGTCAGCGCCGGTGGCAAGCGCTACCTGACCACCATCGTCGAGTCGGTCTGGGTCCCGAGTGGCGCCCAGAACAAGGACGCCGCGAAGGACTTCGTCGCGTACCTCTACTCCGACGAGGCCGCCGGCATCTTCGCGAAGGCCAACGCGATCCAGCCGATCAAGGGCAAGGCCGCGACGCTGGCCGCCGAGATCGCCCCGTTCTACCAGCTCTACGAGGACCCGACCATCTCCGCCCTGGTCGGTGGCTTCGCCAGCACCGCGCCGGTCGAGGGCGTGAACATCAAGGGCACGCTCTTCGACACCGCGAACAGCATCATCAGCGGCGACAAGACCGTCGACCAGTGGCAGACCGCACTGAACGACGCCAGCGAGAAGTTGCGGCAAGCGGGCAAGTGACGCCCTGGCGGCAGCCCGGGGACGGGCTGCCGCCGATCCTTCCCCGCGAGAGCCAAGGACTCATCAACGGTGACGACGACCCTCACTCCCCCAACCCCGGGCGCCAACAAGCGAGCGCCCGGTCGATCCCCAACGCCGAGGCGCGGTACCGCCGCCCGCGGTCGGCCCGGCGACGGCCGGTTCGTCGCCGTCTGCCTGCTACCGGCGTTGGCACTGTTCGCGCTGTTCATGATCTGGCCGACGGTGAGCGTGTTCCGGATGTCGCTCTACACCTGGAGCGGCTATTCGGCACAGATGCGGTTCGTCGGCCTGGACAACTTCAGCAAGCTGATCGACGACGAGCAGTTCCTGCGCGCATTCCAGAACACAGTCGCGCTGCTCGTGGTCGTGACCGTGGTGACGATGGGGATGGGCCTGTTCCTCGCGGCCGTCATGACCCGCCAGAAGCTGCGCGGCCACACCTTCTACCGGTTCGTGCTCTACATCCCGAACGTGCTCTCGGTCGTCGTCATCGCGGCCATCTTCTCGGCCGTCTACGACCAGGAGAACGGCCTGCTCAACGGCACACTCCGGGCGCTCTCGCTGGACGGCCTGCAGCAGGTGTGGCTGGGTGACCAGAAGCTGGTGCTCTACTCGGTCGCGATCGCGATGCTGTGGCAGTCACTGGGCTACTACATGGTCATCTACATGTCCAGCATGGCGAGCATCCCGGAGGAGTTGTACGAGGCCTCGGCGCTCGACGGCGCGGCGGCCACCCGGCAGTTCTTCGCCGTCACGCTGCCGCTGATCTGGCAGAACCTGCGCACGACGCTGACCTTCTTCATCCTCAGCGCGGTCAACCTCAGCTTCGTACTGGTTCGGGCGATGACCGGTGGCGGCCCGGACGGCGCCTCCGAGGTGCTGCTCAGCTACATGTACAAGCAGGCGTACACGAACTCGGCCTACGGCTACGGCATGGCCATCGGCGTGGTGATCTTCGCTTTCTCGTTCCTCGTGTCGCTCCTGGTGAGCCGCGCGACCCGGCGTGAGCCCCTCCAGTTCTAGAGGACACTCCCATGACCACGATCAACAAATCCGGTCCGCGGCCCGGCCGTGGCCTCACCCACCTGCTCGTCGGTGGGATCACCCTGCTCATCATGATCCCGGTCGGCTGGGTGCTGGTGGCCTCGCTGAAGCGCAAGAGCGAGTTCTTCGGCAGCCCCTGGACCCTGCCCGAAGGCCTGCACCTGCAGAACTACGTCGACGCGTTCGGCGGCGCCCAGATGGGCCGCTACTTCGCCACGTCGGTCCTGGTCACCCTCCTCGGCCTGGTCTTCGTGCTGGCGGTCTCGGTGCCGGCGGCGTACGTCGTCGCCCGGTACGAGTTCCGTGGCAAGAGCATCGTCGAGGTGGCGTTGCTCGCCGGACTCTTCGTCAACGTCAACTACATCGTGGTGCCGATCTTCCTGATGCTTGTCGACTGGGACCGTGCGTTGGTCGACGTGTTCCCGGACGGGTTCTTCCTCGACAACCCGGCGGTGCTCTCGCTGGTCTACGCGGCGACCTCGATCCCGTTCACGATCTACCTGTTGAGTGCGTACTTCCGGTCGATTCCAGGGGACTTCGAGGAGGCCGCACTGCTGGACGGGGCATCCCGGTTCCGGATCATGACGCGGGTGATGCTGCCGATGGCCCGACCGGCGGTCACCACGGTGATCCTGTTCAACTTCCTGGCCTACTGGAACGACTTCGTCATCGCGCTGACGCTGCTGCCCGGCGAGGGCAAGACGTTGCAGGTCGGCCTGCTCAATCTGATGGCCGCCCAGAAGGCGGCTGCGGACCCTGGGCGGCTCTACGCCGGCATGGTCATCGTCATCGTGCCGGTGCTCCTCCTGTACGCGCTGATCCAGCGACGCCTGATCCAGGGCATGGCCGCCGGTGGTGTCAAGGGCTGAGGCCCGAGAAAGGGATGTCATGAAGGAACCGACACGTGCCGCTCTGCTCGTCGTCGCCCGGCTGCTGCTCGCGCTCGCCTGTGTCGTCACCGTGGTGGTCGTCCGACCCACGGTCGGGTGGGGCAACCTCGCGATCATGCTCGTGGCGCTCGCCGTCCTGATCGGTCTTCTCGCGGACTACAACAGAAAGTTCCGGTGAGCCGCGGCGTGCGGCGGGCCCGAGCTCCGCCGGGGGCGTTCCCTCCCGGCGTACGAACGAGACAGCGCAAGGAATTGAAAGACTCCCCCACCCCCCGACCACGCCCACGGTTAGGACTCTCGATGCGCCTGTTCAGGTCCTCGTTGGTGGCTTTGACCACGCTAGCCACCGCAGTACTGGTCGCCGCGCCCCCCGCCGCGGCAGCCGCCACGAACTACTACGTCGACTGCTCCGCGAGCACATCGGGCAGCGGCACCCAGGCCAGCCCCTGGAACAGCTTCACACCGGTGAACGCCAAGACGTTCGCCGCCGGAGATCAGATCCTGATCCGGCGGGGCACGACCTGCGTCAACCAGCAACTCTTTCCCAAGGGTTCCGGCGCGGCCGGCGCACCGATCATCATCGACGCGTACGGCAGTGGCGCCAAACCGGTACTGGCCGGCAACGGGGCTGTCGTCGACGTCGTGAAGCTCTACAACCAGCAGTACTGGGAGATCCGTAACCTGGATATCTCCAACAAGGGGTCGGCGATCGCCACCCGCCGCGGCGTGCACATCATCCGCGAGAACTCCGGCACCGGCACCTACTACCGGGTGACCGGGCTGAGCGTCCACGACGTCAACGGTAACCAGACCAAGAAGGACGACGACGCCAGCGCCGGCATCTTCTTCGAGGTCCTCGGACACACGGTGCAGACGAAGTTCGACGACGTGCTGATCAACAACAACACGATCGCCACCGTCGACCGCTACGGCATCCACTTCTGGACCCGCTGGATGGTCCGGCCGGAGCTGGCCAATCCCAACTGCGGCTCCACCTGCGGCACCTGGCTTCCGCAGACCCGGGTCGTCGTCCGCGGCAACACGGTCACCGACATCGGCGGCGACGCCATCGACGTGCACCACACCCAGAGCGCCCTGGTCGAGAACAACCGGGTCGACGGCTTCCGGGTCCGCGAGCCCGCGCAGTGCGCCGCCGGCATCTGGGGCTGGAACATCAACGACGCCCTGTTCCAGTTCAACGAGGTCAGCGGCGGCCGGAGCACCTGCGACGGGCAGGGCTTCGACCTGGACGAGGGCAACATCCGCACCATCTACCAGTACAACTACAGCCACGACAACGAGGGCGGCTTCATCCTGCTCTGCAACGGTGGGGGTTCGACCACCAAAGACAACATCGTGCGCTACAACATCAGCCAGAACGACAGAGGCCAGATCTTCGACCTGGTCTGCGGCAAGCTCACCAACACGAAGATCTACAACAACGTCTTCTACGTGGGCCAGGCGGCCCAGATCATCAACAACAGCAACGGCTCGACGGGCGCCAACGCCGAGTTCTACAACAACATCTTCTATGTGACCACGACCCAGGCCAGCTACAACGCCGGGGGGCTGCTGTTCGACTCCAACGTGTTCTACGGCCAGCACCCGGCCGGCGAGCCCGCCGACCCGAACAAGATCACGGCCGACCCGCTGTTCGTCGCGCCGGGCGCCGCCACCTCGATCGGTGACGCCGGCGGCTACCGGCTCCGCGCCGGCTCGCCGGCGCTGGCCAGTGGCCAGGTCATGACCAGCCCGGGCAGCCGCGACTACTTCGGCAGCACCGTCACCCCGGGTTGCCGTCCGGACCGGGGCGCACACCAGCTGAGCACCGTCTGCGTGCCCAGCGCCGGCGTCATTCCCCGCACCGGCTGGTCGCTGAAGTACGTGGACAGCCAGGAGACGGCCGCCGAGAACGGGGCCGCGACCAACGCCTTCGACGGCAACCTCAGCACCATCTGGCACACGAAGTACACCGGCGGTAACGCCCCGATGCCCCACGAGATCCACATCAACCTCGGGGCGAGCTACTCCGTCTCCGGCATCCGCTACCTGCCCCGGCAGGACGGAGGCTCCGGCGCTGCCAACGGACGCATCGGCCAGTACGAGGCCTACGTCAGCACTGACGGCGTCAACTGGGGAACCGCCGTGGCCACCGGCACCTTCGCCAACAACGCCAGCCAGAAGGAGGTCCGGTTCACCGCGAAAACGGGCCAGTATCTGCGACTGCGCGCCCTGAGCGAGGTCAACGGCAACCCGTGGACCACCGCCGCGGAGATCTACGCCCTCAACTGACCGGCACATCAGGGAGCCTCCGGCATCACACCGGAGGCTCCCTGGCGTACCCATGGTTGGGCTCACCACCTCGGGGTGGCGCAACCGCCTCGGTCACCGCCAGACCCTGTCCGCGATGTCGTAGACCATCGTGCGGTCGACCTGCTTCGGAAGCGACTGGCCGAGCCGCCACGACCCGGACGTGGCGTGTAGATCGACAGTCACCGAGCCCGCCGTCGCGGCGCCCAACTGGCCGACCCAATGCCGGCTCTCCTCGATCAGCCTCTGCACGGCCTCGACGTCGGGCGCCGTCACCTCCACCACCGTGGTGTCGACAAGCGCCGAGCCGACCAGCAAGGCCAGGAGCCGGCCGAGGACCGCCGCGGGCACCGCGCGGTCCGTCGTTTCGACGAGCACGTAGCAGTCGTCGTGCCCGGAGAACAGCAGGCGTGAGCCTGCCAGCGTGGGCAGGACCGGCTCGTCGTACGTGGCCGTTCCGATGACGACGATCATCTCGTCGACCCGCTCGGCGGAAGGCGTACCTGGCACGTCGACAAGTGTCAGCTCGTAGGGGTACCAGCCGGCCAGGAACCGGGGCAGCTGCTCCCGGCGGATCAGCAGGGTCTCTTCGCTGAGGCCGACGACCCCGGCCGCCAGCGCAGCGACCTGGTGCGTCTCGAAACTGACGCCCTGCTCCGCCGCGATCCGCGACGGCCGCCACTGCTGATACTCCTCGTCCAGGAAGCTGTTGGTCTCCAGGCCGACTACCATGATGGTGTCGTTCCCGGCGAGCATGAGCACGTCGGCCAGCTCGGCGGCCTGCGCCGCGGTCGCGGTCACCATCCAGGAGCCGCCTGCCTCGCGAACGCTGAAGCTCAACGGAAAGGGCGCGCGTTCCAGTCCCACGCTGTTGGTGGAGAACGCGCCGTGGGGTCCGACCTCTATCGTCGCGGCGCCGTCCCCGGCGATCGGGTAGCCGATCTCGGTGAGGTCCACCCGCAGGTCGGCGACGGTGAGCTGCGGGTTCAGGGCCCTTGTCACGGTGTCGGTGAGCGGTCGATGGGCAACGACGTGCTCGACTGCCGCCCGGTCCACCGCCATCTCGTAGTAGTCGGCGGCGAACTCCACGAAGCGGTCGACGATGTCGTCGAACAGGATGTCGAGCAAGCCGGACCCGTCCGGGCCGGCGTCGTCGTACGGCCCGCTCGGTGGTGGGAAGGCGATGCCGTCGCCGGCGTGCCAGCGATCGTCCCCCGCGAGCCGCCACAGCACGGTCGTCGCGACGAGTTGCCCGTCCTCGTCGCAGAAGGCGGGTTCCGTCAGCTGTGGACGCAGCACCTCCGGTACCCCGTCGACCAGGGCCGGCCACAGCTCGTGGTTCGGATGACAGTACGGCGACATCGCCGACTCATGATCGAAGAGTCGGATGAATGCGCCGTCGGCGGTGAACACGACGGCCCACTCGTCGCCGCTGCCGTTACTCATCGACGCCGCCTCGTCCGGGCCCCAGTTCGACATGTAGGCGTAGTAGGGATCCCCGCCGTCGATGATGCGCTCGAGCACTGCCAGCGCCTTGCAGCGCTGCCGCAGCAGATCGATGTCGGGAAGTTTGGCGGCGACGTCGTAGGCGGTCACCGGGTCACCCTAGTGAGGCGGCAGCACCCCGGTCCCGGGGGCGAGGACCCGGGTGAAGAACGCCAGGGTGTCGCGGATCAGCGGCTCCAGCGGCACCCCGCCGAAGCAGTGGTCGGCCCCCTGCACCACCGACAACTCGACCTCGGCACCCGCCTTGGTCAACGCTGCGGCAAGTTCTTCGCTCTGCCCCACCGGTACGACCAGGTCCTGGTCGCCGTGGATCAGCAGCATCGGTGGGGCCTGGCCGGTGACGTAGGTGATCGGACTTGCCGCCCGGCCCAGCCCCGGGTTGCCTGGCAACGGGGCGCCGATCAGGAGCGACTCGGGTGAGTCGTCCGCGTCGTGGTCGATCGTCCCGGACGGGTGCGCCTGCGACTGCATGGCCAACAGGTTCGACGGCGCGTACCAGCAGACCGCTGCCCGAACGCGGGTGTCGTCCTGGTCGTCCCCCGTCAGCGCGACCATCGACGCCAGGTGACCACCGGCCGACTCGCCCCACACCCCGATCCGCTCGCCGTCCACGCCCACCGTGCCGCCGTGCCGGCGCAACCAACGCACCGCCGCCTTGACGTCGTCGAGTTGGGCGGGGAAGTGCGCCTCGCCGCTGAGCCGGTACTGCACGGAGGCGACAGCGAACCCGGCCCGGATGGCGGCGGTGAACGGATCCACAGTCATCAACCAGTCCGGCGGCTGCTTGGGCGAGCCGAACAGCCACGCGCCGCCGTGGATCCACACCAGGACCGGGGCCGGTCGGGGTGCCGTCACCGGCACGACGAGGTCCAACGTCAGCGGGCGGAAGCCCGGGACCTCGTGCACGACGAAGTCACGGTGCTCAATCCGGTCGTTCCAGCGCGGGGGTTCCGACTCGGTCATCGCGTCATCGTCGCACCGACGGTCCGGGCGTGCCGACCAGCCGACCATCCCCGGACCGGAACCACCAGCGTCGGTACGCTCCGCGCCGGCCTCTGCCGAGCTCACGGCGAGCCCGGCAGACAGCCAGCCCATTGATACCGTGGGTTACGAGGCGTGTCTGTTGCGTTCGAGGGCCACGACCGGGCCGAGATGAGAAGGATGGAGCAGCACATGATCGTTCCGCAGGGGTTCCGCGCGGTGGTCGCGAACGCCGGGCTCAAGGACGACGAGGACGACTTCACCGCCCTGGTCTCCGAGGTGCCTGCGGTCAGCGCCGCGGTATTCACCCGCTCCCGGTTCGCCGGCCCCAGCGTCGTGCTCAGCCGTTCGGCGGCGTCGACGTCGTCTGCCCGCGGCGTCGTGGTGCTCTCCCGCAACGCGAACGTGGCCACCGGCAAAGAAGGGCTCGAAAACGCCCGGGAGGTGCGGTCCACTGTGGCTCGCGCCGTCGGGCTGGACGACGACGAGCTGCTCATCGCGTCGACCGGGGTGATCGGCAAGCAGTATCCGATGCCGAGGGTCCGGCAGCGCCTGGCCGAGCTTCGGTGGCCCTTTCCGCCTGCCGATTTCGACCGGGTAGCGCGGGCGATCATGACCACCGACACCACGCCCAAGGTGGTGCGGGTCAGCTGCGGGGCGGCGAGCATCGTCGGCGTCGCGAAGGGCGTCGGCATGATCGAACCGAACATGGCGACCCTGTTGACGTTCTTCTGCACGGACGCCCGCATCGAGCCGGCCGACCTGGACCGGGTGTTCCGGTCGGTCATCGCTCGCACGTTCAACGCGGTCAGCATCGACACCGACACCTCCACCAGCGACACCGCTGCCATCTTCGCCAACGGCCTGGCCGGGCCGGTCGATCTGGACGAGTTCGAGCAGGCGTTGTACTCCGTCGCACTGGACCTGGTGCGGATGGTCGCCCGCGACGGTGAGGGTGCCAGCAAGCTCATCGAGGTCCGGGTCAGCGGTGCCCGCGACGGCGAGCAGGCCAAGCGGGTGGGCAAGGCCATCGTCAACTCGCCGCTGGTCAAGACAGCCGTGCACGGCGCGGACCCGAACTGGGGTCGGGTGGCCATGGCGATCGGCAAGTGCGAGGACGACGAGGACATCGACCAGGAACGGGTACGGATCGGTTTCGGCGGTATCGAGGTCTATCCGGCGCAGGCCACTGAGGAGACCCTGGTTCGGCTGCGGCGCCACCTCGAAGGCGACGACGTCGTGATCGAGGTCGACCTGGGTATCGGCGACGGCGCTTTCACCGTGTACGGGTGCGACCTCACTGACGGATACATCCGGATCAACGCTGACTACACCACCTGAGTGCCGACGCATCCGGGCGGTACCCCACGAGGTACCGCCCGGATGGTCGTGGCCGAACCGCGCGGGTCAGCGGGACGCCAGCAGGAACACCCCGACCAGCGCCAGGACGACACCTGCCCACTGCACCCGGGTGGCGCGTTCGCGCAACACGACCCGCGCGAGCAGGAGCGTGCTGACCGGGTAGAGCGATGCCAGCAGGCCCACCACGGACAGGTAGCCCTCACGGACCGCCAGCAGATACAGCACGCTCGACAGCATGTCCAGACCACCGGAGAGCAGGGCCAGCAGCACCGTGTTCCGGGGGGCTCTGATCGGCCAACGACCGATCGGCCAGGCGAGCACGAGCAGTGTCAACGAGGCGCATCTGGCGGCCACCAGTGGCCACAGCCCCGACCCGTCCCCGGTACGGGACAGCAGCACGAAGAACAGGCCGAAGCCGGCACCGGCCGCCAACGCACCGGCCACGGTCCGCAGGTGCGATTGTCGACCCGGCCGGTCGCCGCCCGAGGTGACCGAGACGCAGGGGATGGCGATCAGTCCGCAGGCCAGTCCGGCCGCCCCGATCACCGACACGGTGTCCCCACCGGCCAGGCCGACGAGGACGGGCAGGATCGCGGCCATGGCGGCGGTGGTCGGAGCGACCACGCTCATCACTCCGTGGGCGAGGCAGTGATAGAGCAGCATGGCGCCGACGCTGCCGGCCAACCCGGCCAGTGCCCCCCAGCCGGCGTCGGCGGCCCGGAGGTCTCCGCCGCCAACGGTCCCGACGAACACCACGGCGGTCGCCAGCCCTGCCATGTTCGACCAGAGCACGACGGTCACCGCCGCGGCGCGCTTGGTGGCGAAGCCGCCGACGAAGTCGGCGGCTCCCAGAACCGTTGCCGAAGCCAGCGACATCAGAATGCTGAACATGTTCCGCCTTGGGTTGTCGGTGGCCGGATCAGTGAGATGTCAGATAGCCCCCCATTGACGTGAAGTAGGCGCGCGCCGGCAGCTCCGTGCCATCGTCCGTGCGCACCTGGAGGATCCTCAACCCCTGCTCACGTCCGGTGTGGGCATCCGGTCCGCACACCACGACCACGCCGTTTCCCTCGGGGCAGAAGATCCGGCCCGGCGTCCCTCCGTAGCGCTTGGACGACACAGCCGCTGCGGTAACTCGCAGCCGGACACCGTTGTGGTAGGCAAAAGCGTTCGGGTAGGGGTCGCTCTGCGCCCGGATCAGATTGGCCAACCGGTCGGCTGGCCACGTCCAGTGGATTCGGCTGTCCTCCACCGATCGCTTGTGGAAGAACGTCGCCTGGGCCGGGTCCTGGCTGATCCACTGCCCGGTGCCGCTCTCGATGAGGTCCAGCGCCGACAGGGTGATCTCCGGGAAGATCTCGATGGTGCGCTCGAACAGGTTCGTCACCGTGTCCTGGTCGCTCACCTCGACCCGGCGCTGCAACACGATCTCGCCGAGGTCGAAATCATCATTCATGAAGTGCACGGTGACCCCGACCTCGCGTTCACCGTTGATCATCGCCCAGTTCAGTGGGGCGAAGCCGCCGTAACGAGGCAGCAGGGCGTCGTGGACGTTGATCGCCCCGTGCCGCGCCAGGCCGTACACGGCCGGCGACAGCCAGGTCCGCCAGTCCGACGACACGATGATGTCCGGGGCCAGCTCCCGCAGCCGTGCGGCGACCTCGTCGTCATTGGCGTACTGACGGACCAGGATCGGCAGGTCGTGCTTCTCGGCCAGGTCGACCACCGAGTCGTTCCAGATGGTTTCGTACTCGTGCCCGCTGTCGGGATGGGTGATGACCTGGACGACCTCATGGCGGGAGTCCATCAGCGCCTGCAGCACTCGATGCCCCCACGTCTGGTAGCCCATGAACACTACTCGCACGGGTGTCGCTCCTCTCTGCTTCTCAGGCCCGGTGGCCGGCGGTCAGCGGCAGTGACCACACGTAGGCGAAGCCGGCACCCGCCTGGTGATCGAACTGGTCGCCGGCTTCGTAGGTGGCCATCGCCCGGCTGTAGCGGGAGTTCGGTGAGGACCGACTGACCACCGTGCAGTTCCCCTTGAACATGTCCACGGCGATCTCGCCGGTCACCGCCGGCTGAAGGGTCGCCACGAATCCGTCGAGGGCCCGACGCAGGTCGCTGAACCAGTACCCGTAGTAGACGAGTTCGGCGTATCGCAGGGCGATGGACTGCTTGTGGTGCAGTGTTTCGCGGTCCAGCACCAGCGACTCCAACTCCGCGTGCGCGGCCATCAGCACGGTTGCCGCCGGCGCCTCGTAGATGCCCCGGGTCTTGAATCCGACGATCCGGCTCTCGGTGATGTCGATCCGACCGATGCCGTGCGGCGCCGCGAGCGCGTTGAGGCGGCCGACCAGAGTGCTCAGACCCAGCGACTGACCGTCGAGGCTCACCGGAACACCCCCGGTGAAGCCGATCCGTACGCGGGTCGGCTCGTCCGGTGCCTGGCGAGGATCACCGGTCAGCTGCCACGCGTCGGCCGGCGGCGGCTGGGCGACGTCGTCGAGGTCGCCACACTCGATACTGGTCCCCCAGACGTTCGTGTCGATGCTGTAGGGCTTCTCCTTGCCGACAGGCACCGGGATGCCGTGCTTCTCGGCGTAGGCCAGCTCGTCCTCGCGGGTCTTCAACTCCCAGTCGATCACCGGTGCCAGCACCGTCAGCGACGGGTCGAGCGCCGCCACACTGGTGAAGAAGCGGACCTGGTCATTGCCCTTGCCCGTGGCGCCGTGCGCCACCGCGTCCGCGTCGACGGCGTGCGCGATCTCGACCATCCGCTGTGCGATCAGGGGTCGGGACAGCGGCGCGGCCAGCAGGTACTTGTTCTCGTACCGGGCGTGTGCCTGGAGGGCGGGCAACGCGAAGTCGGTCAGGAACCGATCGGTCAGTGGCTCCGCCCGCACCTCGGACGCGCCGGTCCGCAGGGCGCGCTCGCGCACGTCCGGTACGGATTCGAGCTGCCCGATGTCGGCGCAGAAGGCGATCACCTCGGCGTCGTACCGGTCGCGCAGCCAGTGCAGCGCCACCGATGTGTCCAGGCCACCGGAGTAGGCGAGAACGATCTTCATGACTGCTCCTGTCCAGGGTGGTCGTGCGCGAGTTCGTCGAGGACAGCGGCGAGTGTCTTGTCGATCGGGGCGCCGCCCGCCACGTCGTCGGCACCGCGCAGCGTGCCGGCGCGGGCCGCGGCCAGGCCGTCGCGACGGGTACGGCTCCAGCCACGGTGTGCGGTGGAACTGGTGCGCAGCTCCGCAGCGACGTCCATAACGCTGGCGGTGGAGGTGCCACCACCACTGGTGTAGCCGTTCACGGCGTTCAGTGGCGCGAGCAGCTCACGGAGCACGTCCACGGCGACCGGATGGCCCTCTTCGGCCAGCATCGACGACACCAGTTCGAGGTCGCGCAGCGTCGCCTGCCGGCTGATCAGCTGACCGACCACCTTGCCGACGATGTGATGCGACTGGCGGAACGACACTCCGGCCGCCGACACGAGATAGTTGGCCAGCTCGGTGGCGCTCGAGAAGTTGTCCCAGCACAGCTCCTCGCCGCGCTGCGGGTCGAAGCGAAGAGTGCGGGTCTGGCTCTCCACCACGCGAAGGGTGGACAGGTACGAGTCGATGCTCTGCCACAGGAACGGCTTGTCCTCCTGCAGGTCGCAGCTGTACCCGAGCGTGACACCCTTGACCGCTGTCAGCAGCTGCACCAGCACTCCGGTGGCCCGGCCGGACCGTCCGCGTACCAGCTCGGCGACCACCGGGTTCTTCTTCTGCGGCATGATGGAACTGCCCGTGGTGAAGGCGTCCCCCACCTCGCAGAGCCGGTACTCGTGACCGCTCCACATGACGATCTCCTCGGCCATGCGTGACAGGTTGTTGCTGCCGAGGGCGAAGGCCGCAGCCGCTTCGATCATGTGGTCGCGGGCGCTGGTGGCGTCCAGGGCGTGGCTGAGCACCCGGTCGAAGCCCAGGAGCTGTGCGGTCGCGTCGCGGTCGAGCGGGAAGGAGGTGCCGGCGAGCGCGCAGGCTCCGAGCGGTGACTCGTTGACCCGACCGAAGGCGTCCCGCAGACGGCGCACATCACGCAGCAGCGCGCTGGCGTGTGCTGTCCGCCAGAAGGCGACGCTGATCGGCTGGGCGGCCTGGCTGTGGGTGTACCCCGGCAGCACAGTGCGGAAATCCTGATCGGTGAGCTGCGTCAGCCGGTCGATCAGGTCGAGGTTGGCGTCGATCGCCTCGAGGAGGACGTCGCGGAGGTACATCCGGGCGTCGGTGGACACCTGATCGTTGCGGGACCGGGCCGTGTGCATCCGGCCACCGACGTCCAGCCCCAGCTCCTCGATGACCATCTGCTCGACGTTGAGGTGGACGTCCTCGTACTCGGCTCGCAGCGTGAGCGCGCCGTCTCGATGTTGCTGGTCCAGCTTGACCAACGTCGCGACGATGGATCGCGCCGCATCCTGCGGGACGATGCCCTGACGGGCCAGCAGCAGCACGTGTGCGATGTTCTGCCACAGGTCGTGTGGGATCAGCCGGACGTCGATGTCAACAGTGAGCGTGTAGTCGAGCACCTCGGGTGTGATGTCTTCCTCGAAGCGACCGCCCCAGAGCTTCTGGGTCATCGGACACGCCTTTCCGGGCCCGTCGGGACCTCATGTCGCAACGCCATGGCTTTTGTTTTGCGCAGGCGTCATCCATTCTGCGGCCAATTGAGCGCAGAATTGTCGAACAATTGTTTTCTATTGAGGCGGTGCAGCCCGGCTCACCGGCCAGTGCGGATTAGGGCAGCGACTACCACAGGTCGACGACAAAGGCGACCGGGATATGCTGCGAATTTCGGGAGGAGGTCGCGTCGGATGCTCGTGGCTTTATGGCGACCGCCTGTTTCCGTTTGTCACAACCCCGACATCTGGCGGGCCGACCCTCCATGCAGTCGACCAACATCCCGGGACCGAGTGGGGACCGGCGCAGGCAATGGCGTCGACGAAAGCAGCGCTTCCGTCGAGCTGATCACTCTTTGTCTGATCTCAAACACCCCGCGTATTGTTCACGTCTCTGACCTGCCGATATGCCCGAGCCCCAGCCCGCACTGACCGTCCACGTGCGACCACACTATGTCAGAGGGCGTTGGGGCGGGTGCCCCTTCTCGCCATCTGGGAGCGATTCTCGATGCGGTGGGGACAGCACCCCCGACGGTGAGTAGAAATTGACCGAAACATGCGCTGATCGCCAGCTGGGCCGGCGTTGAACGAACAACAAAGCTTCGAAATTGCGGCTATTGACATTGAGCGCGATGATGCACAAAATGAGGGTTATCTGAGCAAGGCCGGCGCAGCAATGGCCCGCCATTGCCACCAGCCGCGCTCCTGTCGTACTGTGCTTGACGATCCCGCCGCTCTTCGCCGTACGCCGGCGTGTCTTGAGCTGCCCGGCCGGTCTTGCGGCACCGCTACGCCGGGAGCGACACCAACCAGTCGGAAGAGCGGAAGCGAATGTCAGCGGAATTGAGCACGCAGACCTATTTCAGCCTCGACGTCTCCGAGGGCGTGGCCGTGGTGGAGTTCTCCGAGGGCCACCGGCACAACATGTGGTCGATGCCCCGGATGCGGGCGCTGACCGAGACGGTTCGCGAGCTCGACGCCCCGGACGTCCGTGCGGTCGTGCTGTTCAGCGGCGTCGACAGGTCCTTCGGCGTGGGGGGCGACTTCCACGAGACGTCGACGTTCCGAGGCGGCGACGAGGTCGATGAGTGGATTGATCACATCACCGACCTGTACGTCGCCTGTCTACAGCTCAACCGCCCACTGGTGGTGGCGATCGACGGCTTCGCGATCGGTATCGGGCTACAGATCGCGCTCACCGCGGACTACCGGGTGGGCAGCGACCGCTGCGTGCTGAAGATGCCGGAGTTCCAGGTGGGCATCGCCTGCACCTTCGGTGGATACATGCTCGAGCGGTCCGTGGGCCGCAGCGTCATGCAGCAGATGCTGATGTCCAGCGCGGACTGGTCGGCCGAGCGGAGCCTGCAGGACAAGTTGCTTCACGACGTGGTCCCGGTGGATCGGCTGTTGTCCGTCGCCGTGCAGCGGGCCCGGTCCTTCGCGGCCTACCCGACGGCCGGTTTCCGGAGCACCAAACCGTACCTGAACAGGGGGTTCGTCGACGGGCTCGAACAGCTTCGAGTCATCGGCAAGCAGGCGCACCGCGCGGCATTCGCCGCCGGTGAGGCGCAGCGCAACATGCGACAGGTCATCGACAGCAGTCGGTGACGTCGCAGACCATCGACGCGGAAGGAACACCATCATGGCGGCCAGCAGGTGGGCGGCGGTTGGAAACTGCGATCTGACCCCTCTGGAACGGATAAGACCCGCTGTCCACGTCGGTGACCTGAGAGTTCACACCAGCGGGTTCGCGGGTGACAGCCCACGCGCCACGCCGTTGGAGATCGATGTGCGGACGATGTCGGTCCGGACCGCGAACGGCGGTGCCACACCCGCCCCGACCGAGCCCGACAGGGCGCGGATCTTCGTCGACGAGGACCGCGTCGTCGTGCGGACCACAGCACTGAACGAGGATGCCATCTACCTGGCGGTCAACCGGTCTCAGGGCAAGCTCGCCTACTTCACCGACCTGTTCCTGGCCCCGCTGATCCTGCCCGCGCTCGGTCTGCCCGTCGAGGTCCGCCCGGAGGGACCTCAGCCGCTCAGCGACGAGACCGCACTGCTGCACGTCAGCCGGATACCGTTCGGCGCGGTGCAGGAGGGCAGGCGGCTGCGCGACGGATGGACCCTACACACCACAGTGGCCGACGATCCCCTGCGGCATCTGCGTCGTCCCGGGCGTACCGACGCGCTGCAAGCCGGAGAGGATCAGGTCAGTGCCCTGCAGGAGCAGATTCAGTCGATAGCCCGAGACCGACCGCTCGACCGGTTCGCGACCCTCCTGTCCGGCGGCATCGACTCCGGCACTGTCACAGTGCTCGCCGCCTCGGAGGGGCTCGCCTTGACGCCGTACAGCGCCGGCACTCCCTGGGGTGACGAGTTCGACGACGCCGCGGAGCTGGGCGATCACCTGGGTCTCTCCGTGCGCCGGGTCGAGCTGTCCGAGGAACGCATCCTGGCTGCCGTCCCGCAGGCCATCCGAGGGCTGGGTGTCACGGAGCCCGAGGTGGTGGAGGTCGCGCTGACCGCGACGGCGCTCTACGACGGGACCGAGATCCCGCGCGACGAGGTGCTGCTGACCGGATATGGGAGCGACCTCATCAACGCCGGCATCTACCGTCCGTTCAGCATCCCGGAGGAGCTGATCGATCAGACGATCGCGGCCATCCACCAGACCCGGTTCACCAACGAGTTGTCCAGCCGGCTGCCGTTGGCGTACGGCCGGGAAGTCCACCACCCGTTCTGGGCGTGGCCGGTGATCCAGGTCGCCCTGGACACGGCGCCGGACTGCAAGGTGCGCGACGGGAGGGAGAAGTTCCACCTTCGCCAGGCCATGAGCCGACGGGTGTCGCACGACATCGCCTGGCGTCGCAAGATCGCCGTTCATCACGGCGGCGGTCTTCAGCGAGGGGTCGTGAAGCGACTCGAGGCGGATGCCCCCGGCGTCGACCGTTCCGCGATCTACCTTGCCTGTTTCCGCGCACTGGTGAACCTGGCGCAGGAAGGGTCGATCGACGACTGGGACCCACTTCAGGTGTACGAGCGCGGCATCGCCGACGCCCGGCGCTGACCACCCCGAAGCCCGCTCACCGCGGCCGCGTCACCCATCCCAACGCCACACCTCAGGAGATGACCTTGAGCCTCACCCCGTCAGGTCTCGGGCTGGTACTCGACCCCGCCCCCACGAACAATCTGGCGAGCGCCTGCCGCAGTGCCGCGACCCGGACCGGCGCGGCCCTCGTACGAGGGCTCGATCTCGACGAACCAGCCTTTCAACGCCTGGTGCATGAGCTCGGCGACACCGTTGAGCACAAGTTCGGCGAGGGCCGCGCCGACCTGCTCAAGTTGAACGCCTCAGCAGACGAGGGGAAAGTGGTCACCGGGCGCGGCCCACTCCCGCTGCACACCGACGGCATCCTGGTAGGAGAGCAGACGGATCTGATCGTCCTCTACGCCAGCGAGTTCCGCGACGAGCCTGGATCCGGCGAGACGACAGTCTGTGACCAGTTGGCGGCGTGGGCCGAGATGCCGGACGACCTGCGGCAGACGATCGAGACCGTAGGGCTGGAGTATCTGGTCGAGGACCGGGGTTACTTCCCGACGGTCCCTGACGACTGGTACGAGATCCCCACCGTCCGCGACTACGGTCGGGTTCGGTCGCTGAACCTGACGTTGCCGTTCCCCGTCGGCGCCAACCATGGCTGGCAGGTACGGGTCAAAGGCGGCGACCAGACCACCACCGACACCTTCTTCACCCAGCTCAGTGACTTCCTGCACCGCCCCCGATTCCTTTACCAGCACCGCTGGCAGGTGGGCGACCTTCTCGTGATCGACAACCAGCGCACCCTGCACGGACGCACCGCGATCGGTGCCGACGGGGTGCGGCTGCTTCTGCGCGGACAGGTCACTCTGAACACGGCACGCCGGGATGATCTGCATGCTGCATGAGGCGTTCCAGGAGGTGGTTCGGACCCACCCGGACGGGGTGGCCGTACAGGCAGTCGACGGCGAGGAGCTCACGTACGCCCAGCTGAGTGACCTCGTCGACCGGGCGTCCGTCGGCCTGCTCGGCGTCGGGGTACAGCCTGGTCACCACGTCGCCACCCGTCTGCACAACGGCCCCGCGTACGTCGCGACCATTCTCGCCCTGGCTCGGCTCGGCGCGGTGCACCTGCCGATCAGTGTGCAGTCGGACCGGGATCGGCTCCGCTGGTCGCTGGCCCAGGTCCCGGTCCGATTCCTGATCCACGAGCAGGATGACGACCTGTTCGAGACCCCGGTCGACACCCTCGCCGTCAACACGCTCCTCGCCGAGCCCGCCCCGCGCGCCGTCGAGGCGCTGCCGGCCGGGTCTCGGGCCGGCGTCTTCCGGTTGCTGGAGACCACCGGATCCACCGGGGTCCCCAAGCTCGTCGCCTGGCGTCAGGAAGACCTACTGGCCGACCGGCGGCAGTGGCTGTCCTATCTCCAGGTGACCGCTGAAGACGTCTTCCTGACCATGCATCCGTTGGACGTGGCCCATGGTGTCGATGTGCACATGTTTCCGGCGCTCCTGGCCGGCGCCCGGCTCGTGTTCTCCGACCCTGCCGCGCCGCCGGACCGGCTGCTGCGTGCTCTCGCCGAATCGGGCACGACGATCTTCAGCGCCCTGCCACGCCACTATCAGCTGCTTGCCGACAGCAGCTCCACAGCTCTGCCGTCGCTGCGGCTCCCGCTCTGCGGCGGGGCCTATCTCAGCCCGGAGGTGATCACGCAGGCACGCCGACACCTCGGGATCCGGATCCGTCGCATCTACGGGTCGACCGAGTTCGGCATCGTCCTGGGCAACATGGACGACGTCGCGCAGGAGTCCCGCGGCATGTATCCCCTACCAGGGGTCGAGGTGGCGCTGGAACCGCTCTCGGCGCAGACGCCGGCGCTCGGTGAGATCCTGGCCCGTTCGCCACACACCAGCATCGGATACGAGGGCAACCCGGTCGAGACGGCACGTGCCTTCCGGGGCGGCTGGTACCGGACCGGCGACGTGGGCGAGCGGACGGATTCCGGCGAGTACCGCGTGCTGGGCCGGGTCGCCGACGTCCTGGCCACCACGTCGGGACGACTGGTCTTCGCACCTCAGCTCGAAGGCGCGTTGGAGGCCGACGCGGCGGTGCGGGAGGCGGCGGTCGTGCCGTCGACGGCGGCGGATGACGGGGCGGCTCCGCTGGTGGTGGTGACGCCGGCAGACGGAGCCCCGGCGTCGGACGTCGCCACCGCGGCGCGCCGCCTCCTGCGCGAGCACGGTGTGGCTGACCGGGTACGGGTGGTCGACGAGCTTCCGCACACCCCGGTCGGAAAGCTCGACAAACCAACAATCCTGCGACGGTGGGGCTGAGCAGTTCCTGGACACTCCACGGCCGACGGGGTCGGGCTCGACGACTACTGCTGCTTGTCGGGCGTGGCCGGGCGGGCGCGGACGTGCAACCGCTCCCCCTGCGGGCCGAAGAGACTGAGGGCTTCGGCGGTGCCGGGGCCGGGGTTGAAGAACAGGTGCGGGACGCGGGTGTCGAACTCGGCCACCTCCCCCGGGGCCAGCGTCAGATCACGATCACCGAGCAGCAGGCGGAGCCGGCCGGAGAGCACGTAGAGCCACTCGTACCCCTCGTGGGCCTGCGGGATTCGGCCCCCGGCGGACGGGTCGGGCGGGAAGATCTGCTTGAACGCCTGGACGCCGCCCGGCCGGCGGGTCAGCGGCAGGTACGTCACGCCGTGGATGACGATCGGTTTGGGGCGTACCCGGGGGTCGTCGGTGGCGGGAGCGTCGACCAGTTCGTCCAGCGCCACCTGGTAGGCCCTCGCCAGCGGAAGCAGTAACTCCAGGGTGGCGCGACGGCTCCCGGACTCCAGCCGGGACAGGGTGCTCACCGAGATGCCGGTCAGCTCGGCGAGCTGGGTCAGCGTGATCCCACGTTGGTGACGCAGGGCACGCAGCCGGGGGCCGACGGCCGCCAGCGCGGCGTTGTCCTCGTTTGCCATAACGGCAAGGATAGTTGCCACATTGCCGACGGCGACGGATGGTGGGCGCAGCCGACAGAGCAAGAGGGAGATACCGGTGGACGAGACATACGACGTGGTGGTGGTGGGCGGCGGCGCCGCAGGGCTCAGCGGAGCGCTGGCGCTGAGCCGGGCCCGACGGTCGGTACTGGTGATCGACTCCGGTGAGCCGCGCAACGCGCCGGCCGACCGGGTGCACAACTACCTGGGCCGGGAGGGGACGCCGCCGGGCGAGCTGCTCGCCATCGGACGAACCGAGGTGTCCGGGTACGGCGGACAGTTCCGCACCGGACGGGTGCAGGCCGCGACCCGGGACGACGACGGGTTCCGGCTCAGCCTGGACGGCGGGGATTCGGTACGGGCCCGCCGGCTGCTGGTGACCACCGGTCTGACCGACGAACTGCCCGACGTGCCCGGCCTCGCCCAGCGATGGGGGCGCGACGTGCTGCACTGCCCGTACTGCCACGGCTGGGAGGTTCGGGACCGCCGGATCGGCGTCCTGGCGACCAGCCCGCTGAGCGTGCACCAGGCCGAGATGTGGCGACAGTGGAGCCCCAGCGTGCTGCTCTTCCTGCACGACGCGCCGGCGCCGGACGCGGAGACCGCCGAGCGGCTCGCCGCCCGCAGCATCGCGGTGGTGCCCGGCCCGGTCGCCGCCGTGGAGGTGACCGACGACGCGCTGACCGGTGTACGGCTCGCCGACGGCCGGGTGGTGGCGCTCGACGCGATCGTGGTGGCGACGCGGCTGACTCCCCGCTCCGATGTGCTGGTGGGGTTGGGTCTGGCCCCGGAGGAGGTGACGATGGGCGAGCACGTCATCGGCGCCCAGATCCCGACCGACGCCACCGGCGCGACGACTGTCCCGGGCGTCTGGGTAGCGGGCAACGTGGCCGACATCCGCGGTCAGGTGATCACGTCCGCCGGGGCCGGCCTGACCGCGGCGGCGGCGATCAACGCCGACCTCATCGCCGAGGAGACCCGCGACGCGGTGGCCGCGTACCGGCAGTTGGTGGCCACGACGTTCGAGGAACCGGCGTGGGAGGAGCGCTACCAGTCCCGCCCTTCGGTCTGGAGTGGCCGGCCGAACCCGCAACTGGTCGCCGAGGTGACCGACCTGGCCCCGGGGCGCGCCCTGGACGTGGGCAGCGGCGAGGGTGCCGACGCGGTGTGGTTGGCCGGGCGCGGCTGGCAGGTGACCGCGGTGGACATCTCCACCACGGCGTTGAGCCGGGCCGCCGCGCACGCCGAGACCGCGGGCGTGCGCGACCGGATCGAGTTCACCCACGCCGACCTACGGGACAAGCCGCCCACCGAGGAGGCGTACGACCTGGTGTCCGCGCAGTTCATGCACCTGCCGCCGCAAGAGCGGCGGGAGTTGTTCGGCCGGCTGGCCGCCGCGGTGGCACCCGGCGGGGTCCTGCTGATCGTCGGGCACCACCCCTCGGATCTGTGGGGGTCGGCGCACCGGATGCACATGCCGGACATGATGTACACCGCGCAGGACGTGGCCGCCGATCTGGAACCGGCCCACTGGGAGGTACTGGCGGCCGAGGAACGCTCCCGCCTCGCCACGAACCAGAACGGTGAGGACATCACCCATCACGACGCGGTCCTGGTCGCCCGCCGACGCTGACCCCGCGCGCGTCGCCGTGCGGTCACCACGTCGACCCGCGTCGATCATGGACTGATGCGGGATGACAAAGGGTGGTGGAGCACCACCTTTCCGGCAGCATGAGTCCATGGTCGGCGCGGGAACGGAGCAACGCGGGACGGCAACGTGAGAGGTGGTGGGGCAGGACTTCGCATGAGGTCGGGTCAGCGGTAGCGTTGCGCCACACTGACGGCCCGTGGGGCAGGCGATCGCCGACCCTGACGCCCCGATCGTACGGAGGATGGTGCATGTCCATCGGCGCTGAGCCGCACGCAGCACGCGACGATGCGGCCTCCCGGCCGAGCTTCGAGCTCGCCCTTCGCGGATACGACAAACGCCAGGTGGACCGGCACCTGGAGCAGCTCGACGGCCAGATCGCGATGCTGAGCGGAGAGCACGGGCGCTCCGCCGTCCGCGTCCGTGAACTGACCGCCGAGGTGCAGCGACTGCGCGCCGAACTGGCCGAGCTTCAGGAGCAACCTGTGCAGGTGGACCGCGCCTCGTTCCACGATCTGGGCCCGATGGTCGGCGAGATCATGGCGCTCGCCGAGAAGCAGGCCGGCATCATCACCGAGTCGGCCACCGACCGGGCCAACGAGCTGCGCAGCGAGTCCGAGCGGATCCTCGCCGACACCCGTGAGCGGGCCGCGCAGGCACGTCAGGACCTGTCGGAGGAGTTGGCCACGCGGCGGGCCGAGCAGGAGCAGGCGCACGAGGAGCGGCGCGCCCACGCCGAGGCCGAGTTGACAGCGATCCGCGAGCACGCCGAGCAGTTGCGGGCCGACGGTGAGGCCGCGCACGAGCGCGCCCAGCACGAGGCCAAGCGGATCACCGAGCAGAGCGCGCAGCAGCTCAACCAGACCAGGGTCGCCGCCGACGCGCTGATGAAGTCGGCCCGTACCCAGATCCAGCAGGAACTCCAGTCGGCCCGCTCCAAGCATCAGCAGGAGATGGCCCAGTGGCAGGCCAGCGTGGAGCGAGAGGTCAACGAACGGCGTACCGCCGCCGAGCAGGACATCGCCGAACAGCAGGCCGCCGCCGAGCAGGAGCTGGCCGAGCAGCGCAGCGCGACCGAGCAGCAGATAGCCGCGCTGCTCGCCGAGGCGCAGCAGCACGTGACCGAGCTGCGCAACCGCGCCGACGAGCAGGCCGCCAGCCATCAGCAGCAGCTCGCCGCCCTGCAGAAGGAGCTTGAGGAGCGCCGGCAGGAGGCCGCCGACCTGAACGCGGAGCTGGACACCGGCCGTCAGCAGCTCGCCGAGATCCGCCAGGAGGGCGAGACGCTGGAGAACGAGCTGTCCCGGATGCAGCAGCGACTCAGTGAGGTCCGTCGGGACCTGACCGCCGAAAGCGCCCGGTTGGACGAGGCCCGGCGGGCCGGCGACTCCGCCGAGCGGCACGCCAAGGAGGTCCGCGCCCGCGTACAGCGGGAGGCGAAGCGGGTGGCCGACCTCGCCGCCGCAGCGGTCATGGCCGCGGCAGCCGGCGGTACGGAGACCGCCGAGTACCCGATGGTGGGCTCCCGCTCCAGCGCCGACCGACCCGCCCCGGAGCGCGTCGAGCGGCTCACCGTCGACCGCGTCGACCGGTACTCCGCGGAGCGCCCGACAGTGGACGACGCGGACACCGATCGCGCCACTGCCGACCGCGCCCTGCTCAGCGTCGCACCTGCCGATCGGGGCTCGGCCGAGAACGGCTACGCGGACCTGACCCCGGTGGACCAGGCCAGTGGCGACCAGGCCCCGGCCGAGCACGCGAACGGCGACCGGGCACCGGTGGAGCAGGCAGACGACGCGCATGCTGGCGCTGCGGCGGTTGCGGAGGAGTCGACGACGTCCGACCGTACGGCGGCCCGGGAGGTCAGCGCCGACGACGCCGACCGGACCTTCCCTCGGCACATCGGCACTGACGCACCGACGCCCGTGCCGTTCCTGGCCTTCGGGCAGCCGGTCAGCGAGAACGGCGCCGCCCGACACTGACCTCAGCCGCGGTTGCACCCGGGCCCGGAGCGGATCCGCACGGGCCCGGGCCGAGCGTCCGGCCGGTCGACGACCCAGCCACTCACGAGGGAGATTGAGCTGAGCGAGCGAGGTACCTCCGCAGCTCGGCGACCTCCTCGCCCGTGACGGTAGGGGCGAAGTCGAGGTATTCGCTGGGATAGATGGCGGTGCCGGAGCCGGCCACCGTGACGAACCAGGCGCCCTCGTGGCCGAACCAGTGCGCCTGTCCGACCTTGCCGAGGTCGACGAGGTCGTCCGGCGCGGCGGATTCGCCTGCCGCGATGATGCGCACCCACTGCCCGTCGCGCCCATACGGAGGCTGAGGGATCACCATGTCCAGGTACTCCTCGTCGACCCGCTCCGCCGTCACCCCGTACAGCCGAGCGGCACCCTCGCGTGCCACAGTGCGCACCTTCCTCAGACTGCCGGTGGCGCCGACCAGCACCTCTCCGTCAGGTCCGTCGACCAGCACCGCGTACGAGCGATCCGGCTCGTGGCGAACCCGTGCACGGAACCGCGGCGGGATGTCAGGCATCCAGCAATGATCCCCCACCGGGCTCGCCACGTGGGTACGCCGACGAAGCTCATGGACGATGGCTGACCAGCGGTGATCAAGGAACGGGTGATGGCTCGGGCGAATTCTGCGAGGAACCGGGTCGCCTCGCAGGTCGGAGCTGGCAGGCTGGGCTGGCCGCCGCGCACCAGCGGTGGCCGCCGGCCCGGCCGGTGACCGAGAGGAGCGCCCGGTGACCGACCAACCGGAGGAGTTCGACCTGCTCGTCGTCGGTGGCGGCAAGGCCGGCAAGACGTTGAGCATGGACGTGGCCCGATCCGGTCAGCGGGTCGCCATGGTCGAGCGCGGCATGATCGGCGGCAGCTGCATCAACGTCGCGTGCATCCCGACGAAGGCGCTGGTGACCAGCGCGCGGGCCGCCCGCCAGCTGCGGGACGCGTCGGCGCTCGGCCTGACGGTGGAGGGCGGCCGGGTCGACATCGACCTGTTGCGCGAACACAAGCAGGACGTGGTGGAGGGGATGGTCGCCGCCAACCGGCAGCAGTTCCTCGACTCCGGGCTGCACCTGGTGATCGGCGAGGCCCGGTTCGTCGGCCCACGAACCGTACGGGTGGTACTCGCCGACGGCGGCGAGCGACTGCTGCGCGGCAGCGACGTGGTGATCAACACGGGCACCCGCCCCCATCTGCCGTCGGTGCCCGGGATGGCCGAGGCCGGGGTGCTCACCAGCGACGAGCTGCTGCGCCTGGACCGGCTGCCGGCCCGGCTGGTGGTGCTCGGCGGCGGCACCGTCGGGGTGGAGTTCGCGCAGATGTTCGCGTTGTTCGGCAGCGCGGTGACACTGGTCGAGGGTGGTCCACGGCTGCTCACCCGCGAGGACCCCGACGTCAGCGACGCGGTGATGCGCGTCTTCCTCGACGATGGCATCGACGTACGGGTGGGTGTGGCCGTCGCGCGCGTCGACCGGGAGGCCGACGGATCGCTCCGGGTGACGCTGGACGACGGCAGCGTGGTGATCGGGGACGACGTGCTGGTGGCGGCCGGGCGGGAACCGGTCACCGACGGGCTCGGCCTCGACGTGGCCGGCGTACGGCTCAGCGAGCGGGGCTTCGTGGACGTCGACGAGCACCTGCGTACCAGCGCCGAGCGCACCTGGGCGGCCGGGGACGTCGCCGGGAGCCCGCAGTTCACCCACATCTCGCTGGACGACTACCGGATCATCCGGGCGAACCTCGCGGGAGGCCAACGCAGCACCGCCGACCGGCTGATCCCGTACACCGTCTTCACCACCCCGGAACTGGCCCGGGTCGGCCTGACCGAGACCGAGGCGCGCCGCGCCGGATACGACATCCAGGTCGCCCACCTGCCGGTCGCCGCCATCCCCCGGGCACGCACCCTCCGACAGACCCAGGGCATGTGGAAGGCGGTCATCGACACCAGCAGCGACCGGATCCTCGGTGCGTCGTTACTCGGCGCCGAGGCCGGTGAGGTGATCACCTCGGTGCAGCTGGCCATGCTCGCCGGAATGCCGTGGACCGCCCTGCGGGACGCGGTCATCACCCACCCGACCATGACCGAGGGTCTCAACCTGCTCTTCGCCTCGCTGGTGTCCAGCCCGGTCCGCTGAGCGCCGCGGGGCCCGCCCAGGCGACCGCTACCCGGCGATCTCGTCGCGTACCCCTTGTTGGAAGGCGCGGGCCTGCGCCCCGGTGGGCGGGGGCCCGCCGTGGCGTGCGGCGACCGCCTGACGGATCACCTCGGCCCGGTCGTCGGCGTCGAGCAGCCGCTGGCCGGCGGCCACCTTCGCCAACCAGACGCCGTCGCGGTGGCGCACCAGTGAGCGGCAGGCGCCGAGTACGGCGTCCTCAGTGCCGGGCGCGGGTTGGTCGGCCGGCGGGGTGGGCAGGGCGAGCCACCAGGACAGCGCCTCGATGAGCAGCCGGCGCAGGTCGGCCGGGGCGAGGTCGGCGAAGGCCTCCCCCGCCGGTGGCCCGAGCAGTGGGAGTCCACTCTGGTGCAGGATGCTGCGGTCGAGGCCGTACCAGAATCGGCCGTCGGTGAGCGGACGGTCGGCGGGGTCGAGGGTGCGGCGGAACGGCATGGCGGCCCCGGTGTTCAGTTCGACCTCGAAACCGGGGTCGGGGGTGCCGGAGGCGGCCACCGCGCGGTCGTAGACGACCAACTCCAGCCCGCGCGCGGGGCAGGGCAGCGCGTCGTGTCGCAGCCGGGCGACCAGCGTCTGCTTGATGGTGCGGGTGAGCGGCCCGGCGCTGAGCAGCGCCACGTCGACGTCGCTGCGGCCGGGCTGGTACGCCCCGAGCCCCACCGAGCCGGCCGCGTACGCGCCGACCAGGTCGGCGCCGAGCACGTCCCGGGCGGTGTTGACGAGGTCGTCGAGGTAGCGCTGAAGATCGGAGTCCACGGGCCATGATGGCGCACGGGTCGGAGCCGGGCGGGATCACCCCGCGTAGAGCAGCAGCAGACCGGCGACGGTGTAGGCGACCATCAGTGCCAGCAGGGGTAGTTGGCCGGCCACCGCCCGGGCCCGGGGGAACAGGTACAGCGCGCGGTCGTGGGCGAGCAGCGTGCCGAGCAGGTGCCCGAGGATGATGACGGTGATCTGGACGCTCGCCACCCCGGAGGGCGTGATCAGCGCGGTCCGCGGCTCCCAGCCGGCGGTGCCGAGCCAGTTGGCGCCGGTGCCCAGGGGGTCGGAGAGCAAGGCGGCGGTGCGCTGGCCCTCCAGGATCAGCAGCGAGTAGTAGTGCGCCACCACGTACCCCACGGCGATCGGAACGATGGAGTGGGCGATCTCGCCCGGCACCTGACGGGCGTCGGTCGCTTCGGCGCGACCGATCCGCGCCGCAGCGCCGGTCGCGGCGAGGTACGCCGCCGCGACGGCGGCGATGACGAGGCTCAGACCGGCGCTGCCGGTGACCGCCGGGTGCAGGCCGTTCTCCTGGCTGAAGCGCAACCAGCCCGGCGCGTTGGAGAGGCTGTCGTACATGGTCGAGCCGAGCAGCACGATCACCACGGCGACCAGCCCGGGGCGGGGTCGCAGGCCGGCGATCCCGTCGAGCGGGTTACGCCAGACCAGCACGCCGTCGGCGGCCCGGCCGAGCGGGGCGAGGCGACCGATCAGGGTGCTGTACGCCTCGAACGGGTCGGCGTGGTCGAACCAGCCGGCGCCGAACAGCACGGCACCGGCCAGCAGGACCACCGCGTACCCGGTCAGCCAGGCGGTGATGACCGGCAGGGTGGCCCGGTCGGGGGCGACCAGTTCCAGCCAGACGAACCCGAACAGGGTGGCGGCTGCCGGCCACCAACCGACGCTGTCGGGCAGCTCACGGAACCCACGGTTGGGGTCGCGCCGCGCCGCCAGCGCCACGAGCAGGTGCACGGTGCGCAGCGGGTTGACCGCCCGCCAGATCGGGCCGAGCAGCAGCGACAGCGGGGCCAGCCCGACCCAGAGCAGCACGTAGAGCGCGCCGGCGGTCGGGTTGTCAGCGGTGTCGGGCCCGCCCAGCAGACCGAGGCAGAACCAGGCGGCGGCGAGCAGGCCGAGCCCGCGCAGCGCCCACCGGAACCAGGGCGCGTCGACGAGTCGGGCGAGCCGGTGCGGCACCGGGCGACCGCCGGTGGCGTCCCGGTCGAGCCGGGGTTCGCGCCAGAGCAGGCCCAGCGCCACGAACGTGACGACGAGGGTCAGCGCGGCGGCGACGACGAGCTGCGGCAGGGTGATCGGTAGGTCCTGACGGCCACCGACCCCGTGTGCCAGCAGCGTGGGAGCGGCCGTCATGTCGTTCAGCGGACGACGAGCTGGAAGAGCACCAGCTCGGACTCGTGCGTCTCCACCTCGAACAGTCCGGTCTTGTCGGCGCGGAACTCCACCGAGCCGGGCGTGCCGGCCGGCAGCCGGGCGCCCAGGTCGTAGCCGTGCACGTGCAGCTCGTCGGCCACGTCGGAGGTGACGGTGATCCGGACCGACTGCCCCTTACTGACGGTGACCCGTCCGGTCGGCGGGTCGACCCGCTTCTTCGCGATCGTGACGGTGATCTGTTGGTCCACAGCGGCGGTGCTGGCGGAGGCGCTGGGCGTGCTGGCCGCCGTCGGGGTCGGCCCGGTGGAGGTGACGCTCGACGGGGCCACGGACGTGGGAGTCGGCGAGGGGGCGGCCACGGAGGGGTCGTCGTCCTGCCCGCAACCGGCGAGGAGCAGGGCGCCGAGGGTGGCGGCGGCGAGGGCGGCGGCGGTCCGGGCAGCGGGGGTACGGACGAACACGGGCGGACTCCGAACGACGCGAGGGGGACGGGTGTCGGGTTGATCGTCGGGGAGGAGAACTCTACGTCTTGTTCGGTGCCGGGGAAATGACCATGATGAACGAATGCGATCGAAGCTGGTCACTGTGCGTAAGGCCCTCAGCCGTGTCGTGGCGGCGCTGGCGGCGACCCTGGTGGTGTCGCTGCTGCTGCCGGTCGCCCCGGCGTCCGCGCACGGTCAGCTGGCGACCTCCACGCCTCTGAAGGGCACCGTCGTCCGCGAGCCGCTGCCCCAGTTGGCGTTCTACTTCACCGAGAAGCCGGCGTCCAACGCGCACTTCACGATCAGCGGCCCGGACGGGTCGCGAGTGGACAACGGGTGGTCCTACGGTGAGCCGAAGCGACTGGACAAGCCGGTGACCGAGTACTTCATGGTCAATGGCGTGTTCGAGCCACGGCTCTACCACACCGGCTTCCCGGCCATGGTCACCGTCGCGCACTGGCCGGCGAAGGGCCGCTACACCGCGAGCTACCTCTCGGTCGCCTCGGACGGTGAGGCGGTGCGGGGCGAGGTGACCTTCGACTACCAGGGCCCGGGCACTGCGGCCCCGGCCGGCTGGTCGGCGCCCACGGCGGGGCCGGATCCGGCGCTGCTCGCCCAGGCCGAGGGCGAGGGCGCGGCCACCTCGGGGGGCACCGGCAGCCCGGTCGCTCCTACCGGCGCTGCGACGGGCGACCCGGTCGGTGCCGCGAAGGAGCAGGGGGACGGCGGGTTCCCGGCCTGGTTGGTCCCGGCCCTGATCGTCGTGGTGGTCTCCGCGATCGTGCTGGTGGCGGCCCGCCGTCGACCCGCCACGCCGGGAGCCACCACACGAAGCGGCCGGCCGGCCGCCTCGGCAGGCAAGGGCGGCACCCCGGGCCGCAAGGCCGCCACCCCGGCCCGCAAGCCCGGCGAACGATCCGGCGGCCCGGCCCGGCGCGGACGGCGGTAGGCCAGCGGCCCGGTCCGGCACGTGGCAGTGGGCGTCAGGGCCCGTCGGACGGCACCGTTGACTGCCCAGCGGCAGGCCGATCGGCCAGACATTCTTCGCGTAACATGGCGAACTTTCGCATGGACATCGGTAACTTTTGATGCATCGGAGCGAAGCCATGGACAGTTCAATCGAAACGCCTTAATGTTCCGAGCCATCCACCCGGTGTTTCCGCAACGTCACTCGTCGGCGTCGAGAACGTTACGGAGCCGGGCCGACGGTCATCCTCACCACTGATCCACGCCGGCCGTCGGACACTCCACTGCCTCCTGGAGGAACGATGGGCACACGCCTGCTACGCCGACTCCACCATCCCGTCCTGGGTGCGCTGGCACTCGTCCTCGCCGCCGGTCTCTGGGCCGCCCCCGCCAACGCCGCCCCCGCACAGGAACCGGGCGTCACGCTGCGCGTCTTCGACGTGCAGGTGCCACTGTCCGAGTTGTGCACCCTCAAGCCCGCCCAGACCCCGAACGTGGACAAGCTGATGTCCACCATCAACTGGACCTCGGCGGCCGACTTCGGCTTCGAGGACAACTTCGTCTCGCAGGTGCTCGGCAACATCACCACCACCCAGGCCGGCAGCTACACCTTCCGGCTCAGCAGCGACGACGGCTCCAAGCTGTCGATCGACAACGCCGTAGTGATCAACCACGACGGCCTGCACGGCGCGACCCCGCCCAAGGAGGGCACCGTCACCCTCACCGCCGGCCTGCACGCTCTGCGGATCGACCACTTCGAGCGTGGCGGCGGGCAGCAGATCACCCTGGAGTGGAAGACGCCCGGTTCGTCGACCTTCGTGGTCGTACCGAACTCGGCGCTGAGCACCGACGCAGGCGTGGTCCGGGTGACCGCACCCGGACGCAAGGAGTGCGAGGGCGTCTCCGACACCCCCGGTGACGGCCTGCCGCTGACCGGCGTGCACCCCGGCTACACCCTGACCAACCTGCGGCCCAGCGGCTTCCAGCCGAAGGTCACCGGCATGGACTGGCTGGCCGACGGCCGACTGGTCATCAGCACCTGGGGCGGCAGCGACCAGTCCGGCACCTCCCAGGACGGCGAGGTCTGGATCCTCGGCAACACCGGCGGATCGACGAGCCCGGGCAACGTGACCACCAAGAAGATCGCCGGCGGCCTCAAGGAACCGATGGGGCTCAAGGTCGTCGACGGGGTGGTCTACGTGACCGAGAAACAGCGGTTGACCCGGCTGGTGAACACCGGCGGTGACGAGGCGGCCGAGCGCCTGGAGACCGTCGCCACCTGGCCGTACGGCGGCAATTTCCACGAGTTCGCGTTCGGCCTGCTCTACCAGGACGGGTTCTTCTATCTGAACCTGTCGGTGTCGATCAACTCCGGCGGTGCCACCACCAACCCGCAACCCGCCACCAACCGCGGCACCACCCTCAAGGTCAACAAGGACACCGGCGCGGTCAGCTACGTCGCCGGCGGTCTGCGTACGCCACACGGGATCGGCTGGGGCCCGGAGGGCGGCATCTTCGTCACCGACAACCAGGGTGGCTGGCTGCCCTCGTCGAAGCTGGTGCACATCAAGCAGGGCCGGTTCTTCAACCACTTCACGAACCCGGCGGGTCCGTTCGACACCGCACCGGTCACGCAGCCGGTGCTCTGGATGCCGCAGAACGAGATCGCCAACTCGCCCAGCACTCCGCTCTACCTGACCAGCGGTCGCTACGCCGGCCAGTTCGTCATCGGTGACGTCACCTACGGCGGCCTGCAACGGGCGAACGTGGAGAAGGTCAACGGCGAGTACCAGGGCGCGTTGTTCCGGCTCACCCAGGGCCTGGAGGCGGGCGTCTCCGAGGTCAACGTCGGCCCGGACGGCGCGATCTACGTCGGCGGGCTCGGCGCGGGCGGCAACTGGGGCCAGACCGGCAAACTCTCGTACGGCCTGCAGAAGCTCACCCCGAACACCGCCACCACGTTCGAGATGCTCGCGATGCGCGCCACCACGACCGGCTTCGAGGTGGAGTACACCGAGCCGGTGTCGACGGCGACCGCCGCCGAGCTGGCCGCGCGCTACAAGCTCAAGCAGTGGCGGTACGTGGCGACGTCGAGCTACGGCGGTCCGAAGATCGACGAGGAGACCCTGACCGTCACCTCGGCCACCCTCTCGGCGGACGGCAAGAAGGTCAGTCTCACGGTGCCCGGTCGCAAGGCCGGCCGGGTGGTGCACCTGCGCTCCCCGCGCCCGTTCACCTCGACCAGCGGTCAGTCACTGTGGAGCACCGAGGCGTGGTACACGCTCAACTCCATCCCGGGCAGTCCCCCGCCGCCGACCGGCGGCACCATCACCGGCGTCGGCGGCAAGTGCCTGGACGTCGACAACGCGGGCACCGCCGACGGTACGAAGATCCAGCTCTGGACCTGCAACGGCACCACAGCGCAGTCGTGGACGAAGGTCGGCGACACGTACCGGGTGCTGGGCAAGTGCCTGGACGTGGACAACGGCGGCACCGCCAACGGCACGAAGGTTCAGCTCTGGACCTGCAACGGCACCGCCGCGCAGGTCTGGCAGCCACAGGCCGACGGGTCGATCCGCAACCCGCAGTCGGGCAAGGTCCTGGAGGCCGCAGGCGGCAGCAGCGCCGACCGCACCCAGATCCAGCTCGGCACGTACGCGGGCGGCGCACACCAGAAGTGGGTGGTCAGTAGCGGGGTAACCGGCTGACCTCGGACGGAGGGGCGCGGTCTGGCCGGCGGGTCAGGCCGCGCCCCGCCCGTCCACGGCGCGAAGATCTCCGCTCAGCGGAAGAGCACCGGCCGGTTCCCCCGGGCGCCGACGAGGTGGCCCCTGATGTTGATGTCCTCGACCGAGTCGGTCTCCCACACGCCCCGGGTGGTCAGGTCCGTCATCAACCCGTTGCGCCAGAGGAACGGGTGCCACGCAGCGGTGGTGGTGCTCTGGCCCACCACCTCACTCCGGTCGTTGATCGCGGTGGCGCGGCTCCAGTCGCCACCGAGCGTGCCGAGGTCGGTCAGTGTCCCGTTCTGCCAGCGGAACGCCCGGCCGTTCGCCGCGCCCACCACCTGGCCCCGGTTGTTGACCCCGAGGGCCTCGCTGCCGATCTGCGTGAACACCCCGTCGCGCAGCCGGCCACCCACGCAGGTGCACGGGTAGTCCTGCGGCGGCACGTTGAACCCGCCCACCACGTCGCCCGCGTTGTTGAAGTCGGCGGTGAACTCGTAGAAGTACTCCCGACCCAGGTCGGTGAAGACCCCGTCGCGCCACAGGAAGCGGTGCGGCATGTCTCCGGCCGGTTCGCTGGTGCCGAGCACCTGCCGCCGGTCGTTGACGCCGATTGCCACACTGTTCTCCCCGCCCAGGGTGCCCAGGTCGTGGAGCTGACCGTCGCGCCAGAGCACAGCGCGGGTCAGGTAGTCCGAGCCGAACGAGGTGATCGCCACGTCACCGAACTCGTTGACGTCCACGGCGCTGGAATCCGTTTCACCCGGTAGCACGCCCAGGTCGGTGATGACACCGTGGCGCCACAGCACGGCGTGCCGGGCGCCGCTGGCGACCGTGCTCCAGCCGACGATGTCGCCGCGATCGTTCATCGCCGTCGCAGCGCCGTCGCCCCCGCTCAGGGTGCCGAGGTCGACGACCCGATAGCTGTGCGGGGGTGACGGCGCTGCGACGGCGGGAGCGGGAGCGGGAGCGAGGGTGATCATCGCGACGGCGGTCGTCGCTGCGGTCAGCAGGGGACGCGGGGACACCATGGACGCCAAGGGGGACGCTCCTCGGATCGGAGCGGCGACGACCCGGCGGACGGGCGCGGGGCAACCGCCACTGCGCGTTCGATCGGTAACGCACAGTAGATCCGGTGTCGTGGCGGCACGCCAGGGACCGAACGGTCACCGACGCATGAGGTGCGCGTCGGTCAGGGGCCGTGCGGCAGCGGCTGCGCCAGTGCCCGCAGGTCCGCCGGGAGTTGGGCCAGGGCGTCCTCGAACTCCCGGTGCCCGACCACCCGGTGCATCGTCTGGAGCACCGCCCGGGTGCCCCGCTCGGCGGCCGGACGGTCGATCCCGGCGCGGTCGGCGACCCGGCTCAGGAACTCGTCGTAGCCGAACGTTTCCGGCGGCTCGGCGGCCTTGACCAGCAGTGGGCTCAGCTCATCGGCCAGGTGGGGGGCCAACGCGCCCGCCTCCCCGCCGCTGAGCCGCTCGGTGAGGGTCCGCAGGACCGCCTCGGTGAGCGGGCGTGCCTGCTCCGGCGGGAGACCCGCCCGTGCCGCAACCTTGTCGACGAACGCCAGCTCGGCCATGCCCCCGCCCTTCGCTCTCGGAAACGCGTGGCTACCCGGGCCCACCGGCAGCAAACCCGGCAGCCACAGCGGGGATGGTTCTGCTGGTTGCTCCGCGCGGTGCCGTCGGCTTCTCGTACGGTGAGGTCGGACCGGGAACCCGACGGCTGCCCGACGGCGGCCCGTGCCGCAGGAGGAGCAGATGGCCCTCGACCTGCCCGACGTGATCGACCGGTACTTCCGGGCCGTCAACGACCGGGATCTGGACGCCTTCGTCGCCTGCTTCGCGGACACCGCGAGCGTCGCCGACGAAGACCGCCTGTACGACGGACGGGCCTCGATCCGCGCCTGGCGGCAGAAGACGATGGACGCCTACGCGTACACCGCGGAGCCGGTCCGGGTCACGTCGCAGGCGGGCGACTCGTACCTGGCTGTCACCCGGGTGTCCGGTGACTTCCCCGGAAGCCCGATCGAGCTGCGGTACCGGTTCACGCTGCGCGACGGGCTGATCGGCGCCCTGGACATCCGTCCCTGACGGCGAGGGGGCCCACTGACACGAGAGGAATGCGGTGCCGCGAGTCTGGCTCATCACCGGCTGTTCGGCGCGATGGCGGGAGTTGAGCGAATCGATAGCCTTCGACGCGGCACCCTGACCCGACTGCCCTACCGGACCAGCGAGGCCGGTCAGGCCGGCCCGTAGGTGATCAACCGCCGAACGGACGAGACAGTCAAGAGGGCGGTGGGTGACATGATGTGGCGGCAACAGCTACGAGAAGGGTTCCGCTGCCCGATGGCGCACTTTGCGGCTCGCACGCCCACGACACCCGCGCTTAACGCGGTGCCGCTGGTCGGGCAGCCGCATCGGGCGGGCTGATGCCGGGCGAGCGACCGGAGACCGTGGCCGAGCAGAATGTCCCCACCCACGCCGCAGACACCATGGCGTATCAGGTCGCGACGGACATTCGGGCGCTGCGCGCATTCGTCAGCGCCGGTGCGCTGGCCCGTGGCCTGTCGGACGAGGGGGCGGAGCTGTTGACGCTGGCCGTCAGTGAGTTGGCCACCAACACGTTGCAGCACACCACCGGCGGTGGCTGGGTGCGACTCTGGGCCGAGCCGGGTCAGCTGATCTGCGACGTCGTCGACCACGGGCCGACGCGGGCGTTCGGCCGAAGCATGCCGGCCACCGACTCGGTACGGGGTCGCGGGCTGGCGATCGTGGAGCAGATCTGTGACGAGGTCGCCGTGCTCACCAGTCCCGGGGAGACCGTCGTACGGATTCGCCTGAGTCTGTGAACCTCGGCGGCGATCCCCACCCGCCCACGCCAGGTTGACTGCCACAATGCGGACAGCTCGGGCCGACGGTGGCACCGGGTCGGACCCGAACGGGAGGACGCCCCGATGCCGGACAGCGCACGCGAGGCCGAGCTGCTCGACGCCGAGCGCACCCTGCAGGCCGCCCAACGGGCCGGTGACGTCGCCGCCCTCGATCAGCTGCTGGTCGACCAGCTGATCGCCATCGGCCCGGACGGGCGTACCCACAGCAAGCAGGATGACCTGGCCGCTCACCGGGACCGACGCTCGGTCGTCGAGGAGTTGGTGGAGGAGGAGCTGGACCTGCTCGTGGTCGGAGCGACGGGGGTGACGTTCTTCCTGGGCCGCGTGTCCGGCGTCCTCGAGGGAACGCCGTTCGCCGCGCGGCTGCGCTACACCCGGACGTGGGTCCACGACGACCCGCACGGCTGGCGGGTCCTGGCCGCACACATCAGCCCGGTCTGACTCAGGCTGGCGTCCTCAGTTCACTGTGGCGTCGATCGCGCCGAGGCGCAGGGTGCCGTCGTTGAGGGGCGTGCAGCGGATGCCGCCGGTGGTGCGCAGCGCTTTCCACGCCCCCGGTCCGACAGTGACGTCCATCCAGACACACGGTCGGGCCGCCCGGTTGACCCGCAGGCTGACCGGGCCGTCGCCGGAATCCAGCACCAGCACTCTGCCGATCAGCTCGTCCACGGCGATCCCGGTGGTGAGGATGTTTCGCCGCACCTCGGTCAGGCCGATGCCGACCGGCAGCGACTCGCGGGCGATGACAGTGACGCTCGCGTCGCGGTGTGCCTGCTGACCGAAGTACCTGTCGCCGACGATGCCGAGGCCGGCCCGGATCCGGACGGCGTCGACCAGCTCGCCGGGTGGGGCCGGGGCCGGGCCGTCGGCGGGCCGGCCCAGGAAGCGGTGCACGGGCGAGGCCAGCAACTCGACGATCTCCGGCATGGCAGGAATTCTACGAACCGGACAGGGCCGCCGGGGCAGGTCGACGGATGCGCGGTGCCGCCTCTCTTGCCAGGCGACCTCCGCTGTTCTATAACTGTTGCATGAGTTCTATAACAGTACGACCGGCGGGCGTTCCGGGGCGATACGGGAGCTACGGCGGGCGGTACGTGCCGGAGTCTCTGATCCCCGCCTGCGAAGCGGTCGCCGAGGCCTTCTCGCAGGCGTGGGCAGACCCCGGGTTCCGCGGCAGTCTCGCCGCGCTGCTGTCGGCCCACGTGGGACGGCCGACACCGCTGACGCCGGCCGTGCGACTGTCGACCGAACTCGGCGTGACGGTGCTGCTCAAGCGGGAGGATCTGACGCACACCGGATCACACAAGATCAACAATGTGCTCGGGCAGGCGTTGCTGGCCCGACGCATGGGGCGCACGCGTCTGATTGCCGAGACCGGGGCGGGCATGCACGGCGTCGCGACGGCGACGGCCGGCGCCCTGCTGGGCTTACCGGTGAAGGTGTTCATGGGCGAACGCGACGTGGAACGCCAGGCGCACAACGTCTTCCGTATGCGGCTGCTGGGTGCCGAGGTCGTTCCGGTGACCACCGGCAGTCGGACGCTGAAGGACGCCACCAGCGAGGCCATGCGCCACTGGGTGACAGACGTCGACGAGGCGTACTACTGCGTGGGCTCGGTCATCGGTCCGCACCCCTATCCGATGATGGTCCGCGAGTTCCAGCGCGTCATCGGTGACGAGGCCCGGCGGCAGTGCGCGGCCGAGCTGCCCGCTGCCACCCCCGACTACGTGGTCGCCTGCGTCGGCGGGGGCAGCAACGCGGCGGGCACGTTCGCCGGGTTCGTCGAGACCCCGGCGAAGCTCGTCGGGGTGGAAGCCGAGGGCGGCTCCGGCGCGACGAACGGGGAGATCGGCGTCCTGCACGGCTTCCAGTCGCTGTTCCTCCAGGACGAACACGGGCAGATCAAGGAGGCGCACTCGATCGCCGCCGGGCTGGACTACCCGGGCGTCGGCCCCGAGCACGCGTACCTGCGCGATCTGGGGCGCGCCCGGTATGTCACCGCCTCCGACGGGGAGGCGATCGCGGCCGCGGTCCGGCTCGCGCGGTCGGAGGGCGTGCTGCCCGCCATCGAGTCGGCCCACGCGCTCGCCTGGGTCGTCCGCGCCGCCGGCACGCCGGAGCTGCCCAGAGGATCGACGGTGCTCGTCACCCTCTCGGGGCGCGGCGACAAGGACATCACCACCCTGATCGCGGAAGCGGAGCTCGCATGAAGCTACTGATGCCCTACATCACGGGCGGGATCGTGCCCGGCTGGACGGCGTACCTGAACGCCTTCGAGGACGCCGGAGCCGACATGGTCGAGGTCGGGCTCCCGTTCTCCGACCCGACGGTGGACGGCCGCACCATTCAGGAGGCCTCGGACGCGGCGCTCGCCCGAGGCGCGACGCCCGCCTCGGTCCTGGGAGACCTCGCCACGGCGCGGACAGGCATCCCCCTCGTGGCCAGCACGTACGCCAACATCGCGCTACGACCCGGGTTCGGCGACGCGCTGACGGCGGCCGGGGTGACCGGGCTGATCGTGCCCGACCTGCCCCTCGACGAGCTGGCCGGGCTGGACGTGCCGGGCGTCCAGGTGAGCCTGCTCGCCTCCCCCGCCACGCCCGACGACCGGCTCGCCGAGATCGGCCGACGCAGTCAAGGTTTCGTGTACGCCATCTCGATCATGGGCACGACCGGCGAACGCGACCGGCTCGCACCGTCGGCCGTCACTCTGGCCGCCCGACTCAAGCAGGTCACTGATCTACCCGTGCTGCTGGGTTTTGGCATCTCCACCCCGGAACACGCGGGCGAGGCGGCGGCGGTCGCCGACGGAGTCATCGTCGGCGCGGCCGTCATGCGGCGCATCCTCGACGGGGCGGGTCCCACCGAGGTCGGCGCCTTCGTGGCGTCGCTGCGGGCCGCGTTGTCTCAGGTGGCTACCGTGCGATGATCGGCGGTGGCCGTCGATGACGGGAGCGGACAGTCGACGCATCGGGAGACAGAACAGTGGCACGCTACCGGGCCATCGCCGCCGACCTCGCCGCCAAGATCCGCGACGGTCGCTACGTGCCGGGTGAGGCGTTGCCCGCGCAGCGCGAACTGAGCACGGCGTACGGCGTCACTCTGATGACGCTGCGGCAGGCCCTACGCGAACTGAGCGCCGAGGGCCTGATCGTCCAGCGACCCGGCAAGGGCACCTATGTCGCACCTGCTCATGCCGCGTACCAGCTCGGATCGTTGCGGAGCTTCGGCGACGACCTGCGCGAGCAGGGCCACGAGGTCCACACGACGGTGATCTCCCGCGCGCAGCGCCGCGTGCCCTCGCGCGTCGCGGCCCAGCTGCGGGTCCGCGAGGCCGAGACGGGCCTGCGCCTGGAGCGGGTCCGCGCGTTCGCCGGCCGCCGCGCCATCCATCAGATTTCCTGGGTACGCGAGCCGCACGCGAACCGGTTGCACGACGTGGACTTCACCGGCACCTCGTTGTACGCGGCCCTGGCCGACCTCGGGGTGGTGGTGGCCCGGGCGGCGGAGACGATTCGACCGGAGGTGCTGAACGCGGACGTGGCCCGGCACCTGGACGAGGCCGAGGGGGCGCCGGTGCTGGTCAGTGACCGGATCACGTACGCGCCCGACGGGACGGCCCTGGTGACCGACCGGGCCACGATGCTGGGCAGCATGATGCAGATCACCGCCGACCGGGCCGCCACCGGGTTGTCCCTCCACTACGGAGCGGTCTAGCCGGCCCGGCGTGCTCCTCGCCATTGATCTCGCACGGTCGCGACGGTTGCCCGGTGGGGACGGCGGCGTGAGCCGTCGCCGTCCCCACCGTGACCCGGTTCAGGCCGGCGCGCCGGTGACGGTCAGGTTGCGCAGTCGGCCCACGTTGTCGAACGAGCCGAAGCCGACCCGCCCCGAGCCGAACGTGGTGTCCTTCGCGGTCAGCAGCGGGTCCCGGTGCCCGTCGACGTAGACGGCGATCTCGCCGGTGGCCGGCAGGTGCACCACCCGCACCTGGTGCCACCTGGCGTCGGTGATCGCCGGGTTGGCGCCCCGCGAGCGGCCGTTCCACTGGTGGTCGATGCGCTCCCGGTCGGCGTTGTCCACCTTGAAGATGCCGTTGTGCGGATAGATCGTGTTGTCGGTGGAGAGGTGGGCGTAGTAGAACTCGGTGTCCGAGCGCCAGCCGAAGACGATGATCACGTCCCGGTTGGTGACCTCCACCGGGGTGTCGAGTCGTACCTGGGCGTCGACCCGCACCGACGACCACGCCGGTCCGTTGGTCAGCACTGCGTACTCGAAGGGCCGGCGCGGGCCCGGCCGGCTCTCCCCGGCCTCGGCCAGGACGACCTGGTCGTGTGTGAACTGCCACTTCGCCGGCGTCACCGGTGCCCAGTTGGTGGCTCCGGTGGTACGGCGGACTGTGACGTCCCCGACGTCACCGCTGGCGAACTCTCGGGTGCCGGTCACCTTCCAGACCTTTCCGTTGGCCTTCGCGACGACGTAGAGCTCACCGGCGGCGTCGGTGCCGAAGCGCAGGTCCACCCGGTTGGGGTCACCGGGCGCGCCCGGTGCGGACAGGTCGCGCATCCGGACCGGGGTGCCCGCCTCGTCGAAGAGCGCGAGCTGGTGGATAGTGGCCAGCTCCCGGCCCCGGCGCATCTCGTTGGCCTCGGTGTAGAGCACCCGACCGTCGACCAGGTCGCCGAAGACGTACTTGCCGCGCAGCGCGGGCAGCGCCCGCCCCCGGTAGACGAAGCCGCCGGCCACCGCGACACCGACGTCGTCGGTGCAGTTCCAACCGGCTGCGGGGTCGTGGTCGTACGCGGCGACCGGGTAGGTGTAGCCGTAGCTGTCGTCGTCGGCGGGCAGCGGGAGCAGCCGGTCGCAGGGGTTCGTGGCCGCCTTGTCGAAGACGAAGGAGCCTTCGCGCTCGCTCCAGCCGAAGTTGTCCCCGGCACGGACTTCGTAGATCGCCTCGACTGCGTGTTCGCCGATGTGCCCGAGGTACATCCGGCCGGTCGCCCGGTCCCAGCTGAACCGGTGCGGGTCCCGGAAACCCACCGCGTAGAGCTCGCCGAGCGCGCCGGCCCGGCCGACGAACGGGTTCCCGGCCGGGATGCCGTAGCGCCCGTTCGCGGAGTTGGTGCCCCGCGGGTCGATCCGGAGCAGCTTGCCGTGCGGCAGGGCCAGGTTCTGCGGATCGGTGTTGCGAGCACCCTGGCCACCGTCGCCGACGGCCAGGTACAGCAACCCGTAGTCGCGGTCGTGGCGCTTGGCAGTGGGGTTGAAGTTGATCTCCTGGATGCCGTGGACCTGGCCGCCGAAACCGATGCGCAGCACCTCCCGGTGCGTACCGGCGAAGGTGGCGGCGGCGGGATCCGTCGCCGTCCACTCGGTGATGACGCCGTGGAAGAGCGTGTTGGGCTGGGCGTAGTCCGCAACGGCGGTCGTCGTCGACGCCAACTCGGTGTGGATGGTGTAGAACCGGCCGTTCACCCCGAACTCCGGGTGGAACGCGACGTACCCGAAGCCCTGGCCGAGCCCACGACCGGAGAAGAACCGCGGCGCGAACGTCGCGGCCACGTCCAGGTAGACGTGCGGCACGCCGCCCTCGACCAGGTAGAGGCTGCCGTTGAGGTCGGGCACCGCCCGCCGGCCGGAGCCGTCGGGCACCTCCATGATGGTGTTGATCCGCGCGGTACGCATGAGCCGCGCGTCGGTCGGCGCCGGTGTCGGGTACGACTGCGGGAAGCTGGCGTACTCGTTGAGGACCAGCCCGAGTCGGGACTGGACCGGCATGTCGGGGATCGGGTCGTCGACCGCGTCCGCGGCTCGCGCGGGTGTGGCGACCAGTGTGGACAGGATCAGCACGAGGGCGGTGAGGCCGGCCCTCACTGTGGGCCGGCGGACGGCGCCGGCGCGGCGGTGCAGGGTGCGCACGCGTGTCTCCTTCTCGGTGGGACGGTGCCGAGGGTGGTCAGCGGGCAAGGTGGCGGTACTGCCTCCGCACGTCGTTCGCGGAGACCACACTGTCGAGGAACATCAGGCCGTCCATCCGGCAGTCGCACGGGTTGCGTTCCAGGTTGTCCTGGGGGAAGCTGCCGCCGATCTTGATGCCCCGGGGGTCGGACGCCGTGGTCACGTGCGGGCCCGGCCCGGAGACCAGCCACGGGTCGTCGGCGCGGGTGTAGAAGCCGTCCACCGGTTCACCGTTGCGGTAAAGGGCGAGCGCGCCGGTGGCGAAGTCGAAGGTGGCGGCCAGGTGCACCCACTCCCCCATGGGCAGCAGCTCACGCCAGTCCCGGGTGGCGGCGAACGTCTGTGAGTTGCCGCCGTCGAGCCGCCGGCCGAGCGCGACGAGACGCAACTCCCCGTCGACGTCGATCAGCTCCAGCAGAGCGCGGACGCCGTGGCCGTCGGAGTCGCCGGTCAGCACTCCGGCCAGCCCGATCGCGTTGTACCTGTCGTTGGGATCGGCGGTGGTGGAGTTGGGTAGCGGGCGGTCCATGTTCAGCTTGAACCAGCCCATGACCGTGGTGCCGGCGGTGCCGCTGAAGGCACGTAGTGTCCGCACCCCGCTGGCCGACCAGGTGCCGGCCTTCCAGTCGTCGTCGCCGGCGACGGCGGGATCGATCTGCCGGGTCTGCACCGCGTTGCGGCTGCCCCGGTAGGCGCCCTCCGGCACCCGCATGGCGGCACCGCCGTTGATCAGCTCGATCTCGGTGCCGGAACGCCCCTGGTCGCGCTCCAGTGCGGGGTCGCCAGGCACCGGGTGGTCGAAGTCGTACGCGGCGACCAGGTGCGCGCGCAGCGCCGGGTGGACGGCGGACGGGATGCTGCGATCCGCCTGCGCCGGTGGCGCACTGGCGCCGGTCAGTGCGCCGATCGCCAGGAGGGAGACGGCCGCTCGTCGGGCCCTGGACATGGCTGTCACCTCGTTTCGCGGCATCACGGATGCCGGTCACGTAAGCGCTTACGAAAGCGCTTACGTACCCTAGGCTTCGATCGGTGCCGATCGCAACAGATCGGATGACATGGATGTCTTCGGAGGGTTGTCGATGCCCAGGGCCAGCCAACGGCCGCGCCTCGTGGACGTCGCCGAACACGCTGCCGTCTCGCTGGCGACGGCCTCCCGAGCGCTCGCCGGCCGCGAGGGGGTCAGCGCCGAGGTCGCCGACCGGATCCGGCAGATCGCCGGTGAGCTGGGCTATGTCGCCAACCCGTACGCCCGCACCCTGGCCAGCGGGGCCACCTCCACGGTTGGGTTGATCGTCCATCAGATCGATGACCCGTACTTCTCCGAGATCGCCGCCGGGGTCATCCAACTCGCCGCCGAGCAGGGGCTGCTGGTGCAGATCTGCCAGTCCGGCCGCGACCCCGGCTACGAGCTGCAACAGCTGCGCCACCTGATCGCCCAGCGGGTCGGCATCGTCCTGATCAGTGGTTCCGGCTACGACGACCCCCGGATGGAAAGTGCGGCCCGCGCCGAGTTGGCCGCGTTCCAGGACCACGGCGGACGGGCCGCTGCCATCGGACGGCACACGCTCGGCGTCGACGCCGTCCTACCGGACAACGAGGCCGGCGGTCACGCCCTCGCCCAGCACCTGATGGACCTCGGTCACCGGCGGATCGCTGTCGCCGCGGGCAGCGCCGGCCTCACGACGGTCGCCGACCGGCTGGTCGGTGTGTCGTCGGCCCTGCGGCAGCGCGGGCGCTCCCCCGCCGACCTCGCCGTCGTGCACAGCGACTTCACCCGCGGCGGGGGGCGCGCCGCCGCCGAGCAGATCCTCAACGAGCATCCCGAAACCACGGCGATCATCGCGCTCAACGACGCGATGGCCATGGGTGTGCTGTCGACGCTGCGGTCCCGCCGCGTGCCGGTGCCCGCGCGGATGTCCGTGGTCGGCTTCGACGACGTCTCCGTGGCGGCCGACCTGGCACCCAGCCTGACCACCATCCGCCTGCCGATGACCGAGATGGGTCGCACGGCACTCACCCTCGCGCTCAAGCCGCGCACGACACGCCCGCGCCGCCGCCCCACCGGGCACCTGCTGGTCGTCCGCGACTCGACCGGGCCCGCGCCGGGAAGCTGACCGACGCCACCCCGATCAGACGGCCAGGGCCGCCCGGACGTCCCGCTCGGCCGTGACACCCCCGTCGCCGGACGAGGTGACCCGACCGGACTCCAGCACGTGGTAGCGGTCCGCCACCCGCAGGGCGAAACCCAGGTGCTGCTCGACGAGCAGCACACTGAAGCCGGACTGCCGGGTCAACTCGACGATCCGCTCCTGGATCTCCGCGACCACCGACGGCTGGATGCCCTCGGTCGGCTCGTCGAGCATCAGCAGCCGCGGCCGGGTGATCAGGGCGCGGGCGATGGCCAACTGCTGGCGCTGACCGCCGGAGAGCAGCCCGGCCCGCCGCCGCAGCAGCGGGCGCAACGCCGGAAACAGATCCAGCACCTCCGCCGTCGCCACCGCGCCGTCGCGCCGGCCGTCGGCGACCAGCCGCAGGTTCTCCGCCGCGGTCAGGTGCGGAAAGCACTGCTGACCCTGCGGGACGTACGCCATCCCCCGCGCCACCCGCTCGTGCGGCCCGGCGCGGGTGACGTCCTCCCCGTCCAACTCCACGGTGCCGGCACTCGGGCGCAGCAGCCCCGCCGCGACCCGCAGCAGGGTGCTCTTGCCGGCACCGTTGTGCCCGAGCACGGAGGCGACCCCGTCGGGCGGGACCGCCAGGTCGACCCCGTGCAGCACCCGAGAACGCCCGTACCCGGCGTGCACCCCACGCAGCGTCAGCATCATGCCTCCCGGCCGGTGCGGGCCGACCCGGCGTCGACCGGGTGGCCAAGGTAGACCTCCTGCACGCGCGGGTCCGCCTGGACCTGCGCGACCGTACCCTCGCTGAGCACCCGGCCGGCGTGCAGCACTGTGACGCTGCGCGCGAACCGACGCAGGAAGTCCATGTCGTGCTCGATCACGACGACAGTGCGATCCCGGCTCACCCTCTCCAACAGGACGCCGGTGGCGTCGCGTTCCTCATGGCTCATCCCGGCGACCGGCTCGTCCAGCAGCAGCAGCCGCGCGTCCTGCACCAGCAGCATGCCGATCTCCAGCCACTGCTTCTGGCCGTGCGCGAGCGTCCCGGCGAGGTCCGCGGTCCGCTCGGCCAGACCGATCGTCTCCAGCGCGGCGGCGATCTCGTCCGGCACGCCCCGTCGGCGGCGGGCCAAGGTCGCCCAGCTGCGCCGCGCGCCCGCCGCGATGTCGAGGTTCTGCAACACCGATAGCTCCTCGAAGACCGTCGAGGTCTGGAAGGTCCGCCCGATGCCGAGCCGGCTGATCCGGTGCACCGGCCGGCCGAGCAGTTCCTGGTCACCGAACCGGACCGAGCCGCTGGCCCTGACCAGGCCGGTGATCGCGTCGACCAGTGTGGTCTTGCCGGCGCCGTTCGGCCCGATCAGGAACCGGATGTCGCCGGCGGGCACCTCCAGCGAGACGCCGTCCACGGCGGTGAAACCGTCGAAGCTGACCCGCACGTCACGGACGGACAATCCGTCCAACCGCTCGCCGCTCATGCTGTGCTGACTGGGCATGCGCTCACGGCCCTCGCTGCGCTCGGTGCGTTCGCTCATGCCGCCGGCACCTCCGTCCGCTCGGCGCGTCGTCGACCCGGCGACAGCCAGCCGCGCCGCTGCGGCCGCGCGGCGACGTCACGGCGGCGGGCCAACGCCCACAGCGACGCCAGGCCTCCGGGGAGGAACGCCACCACGACCACGAAGAGCAACCCCTGAAGGTACGTCCAGGTGCCCGGAAAACGCTCGGAGAGGGCGGTACGCGCCCAGGCCACCGCCACCGCGCCGAGCACCGGCCCGAGCACCGTCGCCCGGCCGCCCACCGCGACGCCGATGACGAACTCGATCGACGGGACGATGCCGATCAGCGCGGGCGAGATGATGCCCACCGCCGGCACGAAAAGCGCCCCGGCCAGCCCGGCCATGCCCGCCGCCACCACGTACGCCACAAGCTTGACCGACGCCGGGTCGTAGCCCAGGAAGCGGACCCGTTCCTCACCGTCGCGGACCGCCACCAGCAGTTCACCGTAACGGCTGTGGATGAGCTGACGGGTCAGCGCGAGCAACGCCAGCAGCGTGCCGGCGATGATGAAGTACACCATCCGCTGGTTGACCGGGTCGTCGAGGTCGTAGCCGAAGAAGCCCTTGATGTCGGTGAGCCCGTTGGTGCCACCCGTGGTGCCCTGTTGGCCGATCAGCAGGATCACCATCGCGGCGGCGAGCGCCTGGCTGAGGATGGCGAAGTACGCGCCGCGGACGCGGCGGCGAAAGACCAGCGAGCCGAGCCCGAAGGCGACAGCCATCGGCAGCAGCACCGTGGCGGGCAGCGCGAACCACGGGCTGGCGAACGGCCGCCACCACAGCGGCAGCTCGTCGAGTTGCCCGTACAACTGCATGAAGTCGGGCATCCCACCCGGGCCCGCGTCGGCGAGCTTGAGGTGCATGGCCATCGCGTAGCCGCCGAGGCCGAAGAAGACACCCTGGCCCAGGGTGAGCATCCCGCCCCGGCCCCAGGCGATCCCGATGCCGACCGCGACCATGGCGACGCAGAGGTACTTGGCGAGCAGGGCCAGCCGGAAGTCCGACAACACCAGCGGGGCGACCGCGAACAGCAGCGCCGCGCCGAAGGCGAAGCCGGCCAGGGTCCGTAGCCGCGAGCGGCCGGCGGGGCGGCCCGGTGGTACGGCGCCGGCAGGCGCCGGGCGGACGGCGGTGCTGGGTGGCGCGGGGGTGACGGCGGTCATGCGAGGCTCCTGGTCCGCAGGGTGAACAGGCCCTGTGGCCGCCACTGGAGGAACGCGACGATCGCCACGAACACGATCACCTTGGCGACGCTGAGGGTGGTCAGGTACTCCCCGGTGGCCTGGAGCACGCCGAGGGCGAAGGCGACGATCACACTGCCCTTGAGCTGGCCGATCCCGCCGACCACGACGACCAGGAAGGCATCGATGATCAGGTTGGTGCCCATGGTCGGGCCGATCGGGCCGAGAAGGGTGAGGGCCACCCCGGCGAGCCCGGCCAGGCCGGAGCCGAGGAAGAAGGTCGTCCGGTCGACCCGGGAGGTCGCGACGCCGGAAACGGCGGCGAGGTCGCGGTTCTGCACCACCGCGCGGATACGACGTCCGAGCGGGGTGAGTCGCAGCGCCAGGGTGAGCGCCGCGACAGCGGCCAGCGCCAGGGCCAGGATGAACAGCCGGTTGTTGGCGATGGTCAGCCCGCCGGGCAGCGCCACGTTGCCGGTGAGCAGCTCGGGCGCGCGGGTCTGCACATTGGGGCTGCCGAAGATGTCCCGGGCCAGTTGTTGCAGGATCAGTGACACACCCCAGGTGACCAGCAGGGTGTCCAGGGGGCGGGCGTAGAGCCGGCGGATGAGCAGCACCTCCAGCAGGACACCCATGGTGCCGGCGACCACGAACGCCACCGGCAGCGCGACCGCCAGTGACAGGCCAGCGCCGGTGATGCTCTGTTGCAGAACGTAGGTGGTGTACGCGCCGGCCATGATGAACTCACCGTGCGCCATGTTGATCACGTTCATCTGGCCGAAGGTCAGCGCGAGGCCGAGCGCGATGAGCAGCAGCACCGCGCCGATGCTGATGCCGGTGAAAAGTTGACCGAAGAGGACTGTCACGGTGGGTACTCCGAACTGCTGGTCGGGTGGCCCGGGCGGAGCGCGCGGCAACGCGTTCCGCCCGGGCCGGCGTCGTCAGCTCAGGCCGCTCGCCCACGGGTAGGTCTTGAGGTACGGATCCGGTGCGACCGGCTTGCCGGAGTTCCACACCTCGGTGATCAGGCCGTCCGCGCCGATCTTGCCGATCCGGGCGGTCTTCGCGATGTGCTGGGTCTTGCCGTCGACGGTGACCAGGCCCTCCGGAGCGTCGAAGGTGATCCCGTCCGAGGCGGCGCGGACCTTCTCCACGTCGAAGGCGCCGGCCTTCTCGACCATCGCCTTCCACAGGTGCACGCCGACATAGGCGGCCTCCATCGGGTCGCTGGTCGGCTTGTCCGCGCCGTACTTCGCCTTGTACGCGGCCACGAACTTCGAGTTCGCCGCGCCCGGAGTGGTCTGGTAGTAGTTCCAGGCCGTCAGCTGGCCCTCCAGGTACTGGGTGCCGATGCCCTTGACCTCTTCCTCGGCGATCGACACCGACACCACAGGCATCGCGGCGGCGCTCAGACCCGCCGACTTGTACTCCTTGAAGAAGGCGACGTTGCTGTCACCGTTGAGCGTGTTGAACACCGCATCCGCGCCGGATGATTTGACCTTGTTCACGATGGTGCCGAACTCGGTGGAGCCCAGCGGCGCGTAATCCTCACCCAGCACGGTCATCCCGTTCGCGGCCGCGTACGCCTTGATGATTTTGTTTGCGGTCCGCGGAAACACGTAGTCGCTACCGACCAGATAGACCGACTTCGCGCCCTGCGACTTGAGGTAGTCCAGCCCGGGAACGATCTGCTGGTTGGTCGTCGCTCCGGTGTAGAAGATGTAGGGCGACTGCTCGAGTCCCTCGTACTGCACCGGGTAGAACAGCAACGCCTTGTTCTTCTCGAACACCGGCTTGACCGCCTTGCGGCTGGCCGACGTCCAACAGCCGAAGACAGCCGCCACCCGGTCCTCGGAGATGAGCTTCTCGGCCTTCTCCGCGAAGGTGGGCCAGTCCGAGGCGCCATCCTCACCGACCGGCTGGATCTTCTTGCCGAGGACGCCGCCGGCCGCGTTGATCTCGTCGACGGCGAGCATGATGGAGTCGCGGACGGTGACCTCGCTGATCGCCATGGTCCCGGAGAGCGAGTTGAGCAGGCCCACCTTGACGGTGTCGCCGGAGACGTCGGCGGTGACGCCGGTCGCGCCACCCTCGTCGGTGGTCTTGCTGCCGCACGCGGTCATCGCGGCCGCGGCGACCAGGGTCATGGCACCCGCCAGGATGCGGCGGCCCCGGAATAATGACATCTACTCTCCCTGCGGTGCAGTCATGTGGCGAAAGGACGGTCGGTGCGGTCCGATGGAGCTGACGTGGGCGGTGCCGAGATCGACGGGTGGACGCCGCGCAGGGCACCGGCTCGGATATGGGCAGGGAAAGCGTTGACCGGCATGATTGCGCGCGTGTTTCCCGGTCCTTAATTGACTGTTTCCGAGGGACCTTCGCGTCGCACACGAATAAGCGGCCGACACCGTTGGGGAGGAAACGGTGCCGGCCGTTCGGAAAGACGCAGGGATAAGTGCCACCACATTGGTCGACGGCGAATCCGCCAACGGTGGGCACACAATGGTGAGATCTGACTCCTCGGCCAGATACTTCACGCAGGAAGCATCTTAGGGCGGGATCGGGTGGCGCTGTCAAGAGTCGGGTGGGCCGACTGCCGTGCCCGGTTCAGAGCTGAGCGAGCACAGTGAAGTCGAGCCCGTCGGCCTCGGCCAGGTAGATGCGCTGCCGGACGTGCCGCTGACGCAGCCGTAACCGCCCACGCGGCCCGTGGTAGGCGACCGTGTCGGCGGCCGTCTCGATGGCCCGTACGTCGAGGGTGCGGGCCTGGCCGATCAGCGCGGCGAGCAGCATGACGCCCTCGTAGCAGGACTCCCCCAGACTGCCCAACGGTGGCGCCTCCACGCCGAAGCGCCGCGCGAACTCGCCGTGGAAGTCGAGGTTCTCCTGTGTGACAAGTCCGGCGAAGAAACCCGCGGTGCTGTAAAGCCTTCGAGTCGCGCCGGCACCACTGGCCAACAGCATGTTCTCGTCCATCAGGGTGCTCAGCCGCAGGCAGCGCTGATCCAGGCCGGATCGGGCGAACGCCCTGTTGAACCGCACCGCGTCGGCACCGACCAGCAGCATCAACACCGCGTCCGCGTCACTGTGCTCGATGCGGCGTAGCACCTCGGTGAAGTCGTGCGCGTCCAACGGCAGGAAGTGCCGGCCCACCAACTGCCCACCGCCGCGCAGCGCGTACCGCTGGGCGGCCCGCGCCGTACGGCGCGGCCACACGTAGTCGTTGCCCACCACGAACCAGCGGCGCACCCCCTGCTCCGCGGCGAGCATCCGCATCGCGGGCCACAACTGGGCATCGGGCGTCTCGCTGGTCAGGAAGACACCTTCGGTGCGTTCGCCGCCCTCGTAGAGTGCGGTGTAGACGTAGGGCACCCGGTGCGCGACGCGGGGTGCCAAGGCCTGGCGCACCGAGGAGATGTGCCACCCCGTCACCCCCTGCACGGCTCCCACCGACACCAACGCCTCGACCTCGGCGGCCACCTCGGCCGGCGGTGCGCCACCGTCGACAGGCACCAGGCGGACCTCCCGGCCCAGCACGCCACCGCACCTATTGATCTCCTCGACCGCGAGCTGCGCGCAGAGCTCACAGGTGGGGCCGAACATGCCGGCCGGCCCGCGCATCGGATAGACCAGCGCGATGCTGACCACGGCACGGTCGACGGTCAGCCACGGCGGTGCCGGCGCGGACATGAGCACATGATTGCCCGGCCCACGACGGAAGACCAGCGCTCACCACTGACCGGGACGACTCGCTACCATGACAGGGCCACCGGACCAGGGAGTTTCATGTCAGACGTGCCCGGGGCGCCAGCCGACCTGCTGCGCTCGCTCACCCGCGCCGAACGGCTGCTCTCCCGCCGGCTGGGCGCCGTTCTGGCCGACGACGCGATCAGCATCGAGGCCTGGAGGGTGCTCTGCCTGCTCGCCGACGGCCAGGGTCACCCGATGAGCGAGGTGTCCGTCGAGGCGTCGCTGCCGCCGGGCACCCTCACCAAGCTCGTCGACCAACTCGTCGACCGCAACCTCGTCTTCCGCCGGATCGATCCCATCGACCGCCGACGGATTCGGGCGTACCTGACCGCTCGGGGCCGCCGCGAGCACGCCCGCCTGGACGAGCGGGTCCGCGCCAGCATCGCCGAACTGGACGTGCCGCACGCCGCCGACCTGGTAGGCCAGATCGACGACCTGATCGGCCGTCTCGACCCGGCCCGGCCACGGGAACACGCCGACGCGTCCGGCCCCCACCGCTGATCCGTCCCCGGCTCACCGGCCGAACTTCTGGGCGAGCCGCAGTCTCACCCTGCTCCCCACGCGGCAAGAATCGGCCCGGGCTGGCCTCGAGCGCGACCCAAGTCCAACCGCCGCCCGACCCGCACGCATCACTCGGCCACACGCGCCACCAGCCGCGAACGCCACCGGCCCCGCACACCCCAACCAGCCGCCAACACCACCCGGCCACACGGGCACCCAGACGCCAACGCCACCCAGCCCGCACGCCTTCACCAGCCGCGAACGCCACCCGACCGGACACCCCACTCAGCCGCGAACACTAACCGGCCACACGCGGCACCCAGCCGCGAACGCCATCGAGCCTCGCGCTGCACCCGCCCGAGAGCGTGATGTCTGTGAGTCATCGTGATGACTCACAGACATCACGCTCTCCGCAGTGTCCGCCTCCAGAACGGCCCCCGGGGTAGGCGGACCGACTGGGCTTCCTAGTCGGTGAGGTGGGCTAGCCGGTGAGGTGGGCGCGCAGGGTGTGCGCGTCGGGAGCGGTGGCCGTCCACAGGGTCGCCGGGCCACCGGCCAACGGCAGCCGGGCGACACCGCCCTCGGCCAATGGAGGTTCGGCCGGCCGCGACGGGTCGACCACCAGCAGCGATCCCGTGGCCGGGGCGCCGCCGAGCACCGCCGGGCCGGCCCATCCCGGCGCGTGCGGTCCCACCGCGAGGGACTGCCGCAGCAGTGGTCGACCCGCGTAGTCGACCTGGGTGTGCACGACGGCGCTGCCGGGCGCCTCGCCGTACCGGCCGCAGATCAGCTCGTCGCGCCACCGCAGGCCCGCACCGTCGGCCAGCTCGATCCGGGACTCGGCGAGGTGCGCGCAGCCAGCCGCCGCTACCAACTGTTCCGGAAGCCAGTGCAGCGTGGCCCCGGCGTGCACCACCGCCCGCACCGCCATCCGGGAGACGGCACCCACGCGGCCCGGCAGGGCTATCGACGCGGCGACGCTGTGCACCCGCACGGCCGCGCCCGGCCCGACCTCGATCTCCAGGCGCAGATCGTCGCCGGCCAGTGGCCCGGCCGCCCCGCCGACGAGGTGCACAGTGGCGACACCACCGTCGGTCGGGGTCTGGCGCAGCAGCAACGGCGTTTCGCCGTGCAGCTCGACAAGGGCCGTGCCGCCCCGCCCGTCGGCCCGGGCGACCAGCCGGGCGAGCGCTCGCATCAGGCCGTTTCCGCCGTTACGGCGAGCGGGTGCAGGGCGGCGTGGTGGGCCAACTCGTGCCGGATCCAGTCCGCGACCGACGTGGCGGTGGGGTCTCCCACGATGGACAGGAAGAGGGTCGGGAGGTCGCCGCGCCGGGCCCGCGCGTCACGATCCATGACGGCGAGGTCGGCGCCCACCATCGGGGCCAGGTCGGTCTTGTTGATCACGAGAAGGTCGGCGGCGGTGACCCCCGGGCCGCCCTTGCGGGGGACCTTGTCCCCGCCCGCCACGTCGACCACGAAGATCTGCCGGTCGACCAGCCCCCGACTGAAGGTCGCCGTCAGGTTGTCCCCACCGCTCTCGACGAGGACGAGGTCCAACGGGCCGACCGTATCGGCCAGTTCGTCGACGGCGTCGAGGTTGGCGCCGATGTCGTCGCGGATCGCCGTGTGCGGGCAGCAGCCGGTCTCCACCGCGCGGATCCGCGCCGGGTCCAGCACGCCGGCCCGCCGGAGGAAGTCGGCGTCCTCGGTCGTGTAGATGTCGTTGGTCACCACGCCGAGCCGCAACTCGTCGGCGAAGGCACGGCAGAGCGCGGCCACCAGGGCCGTCTTGCCGGAACCGACCGGGCCGCCGATGCCGACCCGCAGGGCACGGCCGGCACGCGCCAACGGCGGATGGGGGTCCACCCCCGGCTCCGGATGGGTGTGCGGAAAGGTCTCGTCGTGGGGTGGGATGGCCGCCGTCGGCGTGCCCGGCGGCGGCGTGATCGGTTCGACGGCGGGCACAGCGCTCGGCACAACGGTGTCAGGACGCAAAGAGACGCACCTCCCAGGTGGCATGGATCTCGGCATGGATGTCGGCGAGTGGGGCGGCGGCGGCTGGCAGCCGCTCCGGTGGATCATCGGCGGCCCGCGCCGCGTCGGCGGCCGTGCCGTCGCAGGCGTCGGCCAGGCCGACCAGCAACGCTTGGACCTGGTACGGGTCGAGTCCGAGAAGACGTACGCCGGCGCTGGCCGCCCCGGTCAGCGTCCCGTACGCGGCGATCGTGGCGGTCTCGACACGGGACAGCCCGGCCGCGGCGCAGAGCAGCCCGAGCACCAGCGGCTGGTGTGCGCCACCGGGCGTCGCGGGCAGGTCGGCGAACGGGGCGTCCGACCAGATGGCCCGCCCGGCCCGCAGCAGCGCCCTACCCTGTCGGCGCGAGACCGCCCGCAACGCCGGGGCAGCGGTACGCGCGTCCAGCTCCGCGTCGAGCCAAGCCAACGCCCCCGACCGGGCGGCGGACTCAGCCGGCACCGCCGCCCGGTGTGCGGCTGCCGCGAACGCCGCGCCGACCAGACCGGCGGTGGCCAGTCGTCCGGCCAGGAACGCCTCCAACGAGGCCAGGTCGGTGACCCGGCCGGCGGCGACGGCCGCCTCCAGACCACCGGAGTGCGCGTGCGCCCCGGCCGGGAAGCGCCCGTCGGCCAACAGCAACAGCAGGCTCGGCGTTGCCATCAGAACAGGAAGTACCGCTGGGCCATCGGCAGTCGGGTCACCGGGTCCGGCTCCACCACCTGCCCGTCGATCCGCACCGTGAAGGTGTCCGGGTCCACCTCGATGCGCGGCATCGCGTTGTTCTCCGGCAGGTCGGCCTTGCCCCGCGACCGTACGTCGCTCACCGGCACCACCCGGCGACGCACGTCCAGGCGGAGCCCGGCGTCCAGGGCCGCCGGGGCCACGAAGGCCAGGCTGGTGGCGGCCGCCGCCGCGCCGTACGCCCCGAACATCGGCCTCGGCAGCATCGGCTGCGGTGTCGGGATCGAGGCGTTGGCGTCGCCCATCTGGGCGTACGCGATCATGCCGCCCTTGAGTACCAGGTGCGGCCGGACCCCGAAGAACGCCGGGTCCCAGAGCACCAGGTCGGCGAGCTTGCCCGGTTCGACCGAGCCGATCTCCCGTTCCAGGCCGTTGGCCATCGCGGCGCAGATGGTGTATTTCGCCACGTACCGTCGGGCCCGGTGGTTGTCGGCGGGCCCGTCACCCGGTAGGGCGCCGACCCGGTCCTTCATCACGTGGGCGCTCTGCCAGGTCCGCATGATCACCTCGCCGACCCGGCCCATGGCCTGCGCGTCGGAGCCGATGATCGAGATGGCGCCGAGGTCGTGCAGCAGGTCCTCGGCAGCCATCGTGGACGGTCGGATCCGGCTCTCGGCGAAGGCGAGGTCCTCCGGCACGGACGGGTTGAGATGGTGGCAGACCATCAGCATGTCCAGGTGCTCGGCCAGGGTGTTCGCGGTGTACGGCCGGGTCGGGTTGGTCGACGACGGCAGCACGTTCGGTTCGCTGGCCACGGTGATGATGTCCGGTGCGTGACCGCCACCGGCTCCCTCGGTGTGGTACGAGTGGATCGCCCGTCCACCGATCGCCCGCAGGGTGTCGGCGACGAATCCGGCCTCGTTGAGCGTGTCGGTATGGATCGACACCTGGACCCCGGACGCGTCCGCCACCCGCAGGCAGGCGTCGATCGCCGCCGGTGTGGTGCCCCAGTCCTCGTGCAGCTTGAAACCGCCCGCACCGGCCCGCAACTGTTCCCACAGCGCTTCGCTGGAGACGGTGTTGCCCTTGCCGAGCAGCAGCACGTTGATCGGCATGGTGTCCAGTGCCTCGTGCATCCGGGCCAGGTGCCAGGCGTTCGGGGTGACAGTTGTCGCGCGGGTCCCCTCGGCCGGCCCGGTGCCGCCGCCGACCATCGTGGTGATGCCACTGGCCAGCGCTTCGGTGACGATCTGCGGGCAGATGAAGTGCACGTGGGTGTCGACCGCGCCGGCGGTGAGGATCCGCCCGTTGCCCGCGATCACCTCCGTCGACGGGCCGATGACCAGGTCGGGGTGCACACCGGGCATGGTGTCCGGGTTGCCGGCCCGGCCGAGCGCCACGATGCGTCCGTCGCGCAGCCCCACGTCGGCCTTGACGACGCCCCAGTGGTCGAGCACCACCGCGCCGGTGATGACGGTGTCCAGTGCCCCCTCGGCGCGGGTGGCACGGGACTGCCCCATCGACTCGCGGATCACCTTCCCGCCGCCGAAGACAGCCTCGTCGCCGCCTACGCAGTGGTCGGTCTCCACCTCGATCAGCAGGTTCGTGTCGGCCAGTCTGATCCGGTCACCGGTCGTCGGGCCGTACAGGTCGATGTAGCGGTCCCGCCGCACGGCGCTCACCGCGTTGACCCGTCGGCAGTGACCGCGTGCGGCGAGGGGTCCAGCGGTCCCGCGCACTCTGCGCGCAGACCCGGCACGACACGTGCGCCGCCAAGTGGTACGAGCTCGACGCTGCGGTTGATGCCCGGCTCGAACCGGACAGAGGTGCCGGCCGGGACGGCCAGCCGCTGCCCCCAGGCCGCCCTGCGGTCGAACGACAGCGCCGGGTTGGCTTCGGCGAAGTGGTAGTGCGAGCCAACCTGCACCGGGCGGTCGGCGGTGTTGACCACGAGCACCGTGGTCACCGGACGACCCACGTTGATCTCGACCGGGTCGGCCGCCGGCAGGATCTCCCCGGGGATCACGGGATCGGGTGGTGCACCGTCACGAGCTTGGTGCCGTCCGGGAACGTCGCCTCCACCTGCACCTCCCTCAGCAGCTCGGGGATGCCGTCCTGGACGTCGTCGCGGCCCAACACCGCCCGGCCGGCCGACATCAGGTCGACCACCGACCGCCCGTCGCGGGCCCCTTCGAGGAGGAACGCGGTGATCACCGCGACGGCTTCGGGGTAGTTGAGGCGCAGGCCGCGTTCGCGGCGGGCGCGGGCGACATCGGCCGCGACGTGGACGAGCAGGCGATCCTGCTCGTGCGGGCTGAGGAACACGGGGCTCTCCCGGTGGGTCGGCGTGCCCCGGCTCGCCGTCGGCTCCACGCGGAGCCACCCGGGCACCAGGACCCGAGGGGACGAGCTGGGAGTCACACGACCGCCGGGCCACCGCCGACGGGGCGACCCGGGACTCCACCATCCCGGCCCGCACGACGGGCATCCGGCGGTGTCGGGTCGGATGCGGACCGCACCGCCCACCGCTGAGCAGACCGTAGAGGATCGCCACCGACCGAGGCAACAGTCCACTGGGGATCGGCCTGGTTCACGGCCCGGCGCGGGTACGTGTTCCCGTGCGGCGGCAGGCAGGGGATGATCACCGGATGACGGCGACGAGGGGTACGCGCGCACTGCTCGGTGTTCTGTTCCTGGCGGCGGCCACGGTCGGGACGTGGCTCCTCTGGCTGGGCTGGGACACCCGGTACACGGTCGACGCGCAGACCGGCGCGAGCAGCGGCCCGTACGAGCCGTGGCAGGTGATCGGCTGTGTGGTGACGCTCGTGCTGCTGGCCGCGCTCGCCGGGACGCGGCTCAGCCCGTGGCTGGTGGCGCCGGTGATGACCGTGGCGTTCACGGCAGCCTGGTCGTGGCGGGCCGCCGGGACCGACGACAGCGGGCTGTGGGTGGTCGGGGGGATTCTGGTGCTGGTCGGGATGGCGGCCGGCAGCACCGTGGTGAGCCTCGCGGCGCGGCGGGTCGGCCAGCGGTTCGCCGGCCGACGCGCCGCGAGATAACCGATCGCAGCGGGCCGCCGGTCAGCGGGCCACGGCGGGTTGCGGCGCTGGCACGCCGGCGAAGGGGATGTCGACGTGGTCGCCGGCCCCTGGCTGGCCGTCGGGGTGCCGCCACAGCCCACGCTCGCGAAGGATCGGCAGCACGCCCTCGCCGAACCAGTACGCCTCCTCCAGGTGCGGATAGCCGGAGAGGATGAACTCGTCGATGCCGAGCGCGTGGTATTCAGCGATCCGGTCGGCGATTTCGGCGTGGCTGCCCACCAGCGCCGTGCCGGCCCCGCCGCGGACCAGCCCGACCCCCGCCCACAGGTTGGGGGCGACCTCCAGGCCGTCGCGGGAGCCACCGTTGAGGTCGAGCATGCGGCGCTGCCCCTCGGACTCGCTGCGGCGCAGTCCCTCCTGCACGGCCCGGATGTCGGCCTCGGACACCCCGTCGAGCAGGCGCTGCGCCTGCGCCCAGGCCTGCTCGGCGGTGTCACGCACGATGACGTGCAACCGGATGCCGAAGCGCAACTCACGCCCGGCGCGGGCGGCCAGCGCCCGGACCCGCTCCAGCTTGTCGGCGACCAGGGCCGGCGGCTCGCCCCAGGTGAGGTAGACGTCGCTGTGCCGCACCGCCACCGGAAGTGCGGCGGCGGAGGACCCACCGAAGTAGACCGGCGGCACCGGGTCAGGCGGCCGGTGCAGCCGTGCCTGTTCGACGCGGACGTGGGTGCCGTCGTGGTCGACGGTCTCGCCGCGCCACAGCGCACGCACCACGTGCAGGAACTCGTCGGCCCGCGCGTACCGGGCGTCCTTGTCCAGGAAGTCGCCGTAGGCCCGCTGCTCCTGTGACTCGCCGCCGGTGACCACGTTGAGCAGCAGCCGGCCCCGGGACAGCCGCTGGAAGGTCGAGGCCATCTGGGCTGCGAGGGTGGGGGCCAGCAGCCCGGGCCGGAAGGCGACCAGGAACTTGAGTCGCTCGGTCACCTCGGTGAGCATCGCGGTGCTGAGCCAGGCGTCCTCGCACCAGGCGCCGGTGGGGGTGAGGGCGCCGACGAAGCCGAGTTGCTCGGCGCTGCGGGCGATCTGCCCGAGGTACGCCACGCTGGCCGGGCGGGCGCCTCCCGCGGCACCGGTCGGTACGCCGTGGCCGCCGCCGACGATGTCCCGGCTGTCGCCGTTGGTGGGTAGGAACCAGTGGAAGGTGAGGGTCATGGGGCTCTTTCCTCCAGCGCGGGCGGTCGGCGCACGCGGCGAGGCGGGCACCTCCTGAGGGGTGGGACGATCCCGCCGACAGCCTACCCATAAAACCTATCGGGTTAGTAGGCTACTGCCGGCGGCGACACCTGTCGATGCGCCGCTGTCCGCCTGCCCCCGACCCGAGGAGCCGCCATGCCCACCCCGTCGACGAGCCGTCCCCCGCACCGCCGCCTCCTGACGGCGGCACTCAGCACAGTGGCGCTGCTCGCCACTGTCGCGGTGAGCGCGTGCGGCGGGTCCGCCGATGCGGACGGCGGCAGCGCTCAGAAGCTCCGGATCGGCTACCAGCGCTTCGGCGGGCTGAGCCTGGTCAAGGCGCGCGGCGCCGCACCGGATGTGGAGTGGTCGCTGTTCGAGAGCGGACCCGCGCTCACCGAGGCGCTCAAGGCCGGCTCCATCGACATCGGACAGGTCGGCGAGGCGCCGCCCGTCTTCGCCGCCGCCGGGAAGATCCCGTTCTCCGTCATCGGCACCTCGGCACCGATTCCGCAGGGGGAGGCCGTGCTGGTCAAGGCCGACCGGGGCTTTCGCAGCTTCGCCGACCTGAAGGGCCGGACGGTGGCCCTCAACAAGGGGTCCAACGTGCACTGGCTGCTGGTCCGGCTGTTGGAGGCGAACAACATGACGTTGAAGGACATCCAGGTCAAGTACCTCAAGCCCGCCGAGGGGCGGCCCGCGTTCGACGGCGGGCAGATCGACGCCTGGGTGATCTGGGACCCGTACTTCGCCCTGGCCGAGCAACCCGGGGTCCAGGTGCTCGCCGACGCGACCGGTCTGGCCAGCAACCGTGAGTACGTCCTGGCCTCACCCCGAGCGGTCGACAAGCGGACGGACGAGATCCGCGCCTTCCTCCAGCGCTACCGCGAGGTGACCGACTGGGGCATCGCCCACCCCGAGGAGCGGGCCAGCACCCTCGCGCCGGAGCTGAAGATCCCCCAGGACGTCACCAGCCGCGCCCTGGCCCGCAGCGCCAAGCCCCTCGCCCCGGTCACCCCGGCCATCGGCGACGAACTTCAGGCGATCACCGACAGCTTCATCGCCCTGGAACTCATCCCGGGGCCGGTCGACCTCCGATCCCGGGTCGACGGCCGGTTCAACGAGGTGTTCCAGTGAGTCGGGCGACGCTCGTCGAGGCGCCCGAAGAGGTCACCGCGGCGGCGCCTGTCGTACCCCGTCGTCAGCGGTCGACCCGGCGCTGGCGGCGGGTGGTGAGCCCGGTGGCGCTGGTCCTGGGGTGGGAGTTGGCCGCGCGGACCGGGCTGCTGGCGGCCGAGAAGCTGCCCGCGCCCAGCGACGTCCTGGCCACCGGCGCGCGGCTGAGCCGGGACGGGACGCTCGGAATCCACCTGCTGGACTCCCTCACCCGGGCCGGTGCCGGCCTGCTGATCGGCGGTCTCCTGGCCCTGGTCCTGGGCACCGTGGCCGGGCTGCTGCGGCTCGGTGACGACCTGGTCGACCCGCCGGTGCAGATGGCCCGGATGCTGCCGCACCTCGGGCTGGTCCCGTTGCTGATCATCTGGGTGGGCATCGGTGAATCACTCAAGATCAGCCTGGTGGCTCTGGGCGCGTTCTTCCCCATCTACTTCAACACCTACGCCGGGATCCGGGACATCGACGAGCGGCTGGTGGAGGCGGCCCGCACCTGTGGTCTGGGGCAGGCCGCCCGACTGCGGCACGTGGTGCTGCCCGGCGCGTTGCCGTCGCTGTTCCTCGGCCTGCGGCTGGCGATCGGGGCGGCCTGGCTCAGCCTGGTCGTCGGCGAGCAGGTCAACGCCCAGACCGGGATCGGCTTTCTGATGATGGAGGCGCGGGAGTTCAGCCAGACCGACGTGGTGGTGCTCGGCCTGCTCGTCTACGCGCTGCTCGGGCTGATATCCGACAGTGCGTTGCGGGTCCTGGAGAGGAGGATGTTGACATGGCGTCGCGGACTGCGGGCCACCTGATCGGCGCCGAGCCGGTGCTCACCGCCCACGCGGTGCGCCGGGCGTTCGGGCCGACGGTCGTGCTGGCCGGGGTCGACGTGACCATCGCCCGCGGCGAGGTGGTGGCCCTGCTGGGCGGCAGCGGTTCCGGCAAGAGCACGCTGCTGAGGATTCTCGCCGGGTTGGACGGCGAGGCCAGCGGGACGAGCGTCGTGCACGGCACCGCCGCGGTGGTCTTTCAGGAGCATCGGTTGCTGCCATGGAAACGCGTGGCGGAGAACGTGGGGCTCGGCCTGTCCGGCGCGGACGGCCCGGGGCGGATACGGCGGGCGCTGGCCGAGGTCGGTCTCGCCGAGCGGGATCGCGCCTGGCCGGCGGAGTTGTCCGGCGGGCAGGCGCAGCGGGTGGCAGTGGCGCGGGCCCTGGTCCGCGAGCCGGACCTGCTGCTGCTCGACGAGCCGTTCGGCGCCCTGGACGCGCTGACCCGCCTGCGGATGCAGATCCTGCTGCGCCGGCTGCGCGCCGAGCACGGCTTCGCCGCCCTGCTGGTCACTCACGACGTGGAGGAGGCGCTGCTGCTCGCCGACCGGATCCTGCTCCTCGATGAGGGCCGCATCGCCGCGGAACTGCCCGTCGACCTCGGCCCCACCCGCACGCCGGACGACCCGGCCTTCGGCGCGCTACGCCGCCACCTGCTCGACCGACTCGGCGTTCCCACCACCTGACGAGCGGAGCTGCGATGACCCGCTGGACCCCCGACCCCACGTTCTACCCCTCGCCCCGCGAGGCGGTGACCGCGCCGGCGGAGAAGCTCGCCTACGTGGCGGCCTTCGACCGGACGGCCAGCCGTCCGGACGCCATCGTGGTGCTGGACACCGACCCCGACTCCCCCGACTACGGCCGGGTCGTCGGCTGGACCGACCTGCCGTACGTGGGTGACGAGCTGCACCACTTCGGCTGGAACGCGTGCAGCAGCGCGCTCTGCCCGACCGCGCCGCACCCGCATGTCGAGCGGCGTTACCTGATCGTCCCCGGCCTGCGGTCGTCGCGCATCCACGTGCTCGACACCCAGCCGGATCCGCGCCAGCCGCAGATCGTCAAGGTGATCGGGGCCGACGAGTTGGCGAAGCGGGCCGGCTACTCACGGCCGCACACAGTGCACTGTGGCCCGGACGGCATCTACCTCTCCGCTCTCGGCGGCGCGGACGGCGCGGACGGCCCGGGTGGCATCGCCATCCTCGACCACACCACGTTCGAGGTCCGCGGGGCGTGGGAGGCCGACCGGGGGCCGCAGTTCCTGGCGTACGACGTGTGGTGGCACCTGACCCAGGACGTGCTGGTCACCAGCGAGTGGGGCACCCCGCCGATGATCGAGGACGGCATCATCGGTGAGCTGCTGCTGGGTCGACGCTACGGGCACGCCATCCACTTCTGGGATCTGGCGAAACGCCGGCACGTCCAACGGGTCGATCTCGGCGACCAGTACCAGATGCCGCTGGAGCTGCGGCCGGCACACGATCCGACGAAGTCGTACGGGTTCGTCGGCGTGGTGATCAGCGTCGAGGACCTGTCCGCCTCGATCTGGCTCTGGCACCGCGACGGGGACGCCTGGGCGGTCACCAAGGTCATCGACATCCCGGCCGAGCCGGCCGACCCGGCGAACCTGCCCGACCTGCTCAAGCCGTTCGGGGCGGTGCCGCCGCTGGTGACCGACATCGACCTGTCGGTCGACGACAGGTTCCTCTACGTCTCCTGCTGGGGCACCGGGGAGCTGCGCCAGTACGACGTCAGCGACCCGCTGCACCCGGTCCAGACAGGCTCGGTGCACCTCGGCGGGATCGTCCGCCGCACCGCGCACCCGTCCGCACCCGATGAGGCCCTCGCGGGTGGCCCGCAGATGGTGGAGGTCAGCCGGGACGGCCGGCGCGTCTACGTCAGCAACTCGCTCTACGGCGCGTGGGACGACCAGTTCTACCCCGACGGGGTGGGTGCCTGGCTGGCCAAGCTCGACGTCGACGTGGACGCCGGCGGGCTCACCCCGGATGAGCGGTTCTTTCCGCACGGGGATGAGTTCCGGGGCCTGCGGGTGCACCAGACCCGGTTGCAGGGCGGCGACGCCTCCTCCGACTCGTACTGCTATCCATGACCGTCACCACCCTCGCGACGCTCGCCGCGCTCGGCGCGTTCCATGGTCTGAACCCGGCGATGGGTTGGCTGTTCGCCGTGGCGCGGGGCCTTCAGGAGCGCAGCCGGCTGGCGCTGCTGCGCGCCCTGCCGCCGATCGCGGTGGGGCATCTCGCCTCGGTGGCCATCGTCGCCGCGTTGGTCGCCGCGACCCGCTCGGTGACGGCGAGCAGCACCCTCGCGGTGGTCGGCGGTGTGGTGCTGGTGGCCTTCGGGCTGTGGCGGCTGCTCTCCGAGCGGCACTTCCGCTGGGCAGGGATGCGACTGTCCGCAGCACAGCTCGCCGCCTGGTCGTTCCTCATGTCGTCGGCGCACGGGGCAGGGCTCATGCTGGTGCCGGTGCTGGTGGCCGAGCCGGTGCCCGGGGGTCACTCCGGGCACCTGGCCGCCGCGCCGGTCGGCGCGCTGTCCGGCCTCGCGGCGGCCGGGGTGCACACCGTGGCCATGCTCGGCGTCGCCCTGGCCGTGGCGCTGCTGGTCTACCAGGTGCTCGGGGTCGGCGTGCTGCGTCGGGCCTGGTTCAACGTGGACCGGCTCTGGGCCGGAGTGCTGGTGGCCGCGGGGTTGGTGACGCTGATCCGGGCATGACCGACCATCGTGGACGGCGGCAAATCGTGATCTGATGTCGGGGTGATCACTCCCACTCCCCTCATGCGCCTGGTGGCCGGTGTGTGGGGGTTCAAGACCCTCGCGGCCGGCGTCGAGCTCGGTCTGTTCACCCGGTTGGCCGGCGGGCGGACGATGACCGTCGAGCAGGCCGCCGCCGAGTTCGGGCTGCCCGACCGGCCCGCGGACCTGTTGCTGGCCGCCAGCGCGTCGCTCGGCCTGTTGGAGAAGGCGGGCGACGGCTACCGCAACTCGGAGTTGGCCGAGCAGTTCCTGGTCGAGGGTCGCCCGTACTACTTCGGGGCGCAGGTTCGTTACTCGGACCTGCGCACCTACCTGCCCTGGCACCGCATCGGGGAGGCCCTGCGCACGGATCGGCCGTTGACCTGGGACCCGGAGGCCCAACAGTCGATGTTCGACACCGCCGATCCGGAGATGCTGGCGCAGTTCTGGGACGCGATGTTCTCCACGTCCAGCTTCACCGCCAGCGCGCTGGCCGACGCGTACGACTTCTCGGCGCACCGCCGGCTGCTCGACGTGGGCGGCGGTGCCGGCGCGTTCCCGATCGAGTTCTGCCGCCGCCTGCCCGAGCTGCGGGCCACCGTCCTGGATCTGCCGCACGTCTGCGTGCGGGCCCGGGAGCGGATAGCGGAGGCCGGCCTGACCGGGCGGATCGACGCGGTGGGCGGTGACTTCCTCGCCGACCCGGCGCTACCCGACGGGCACGACGTCATCCTGCTCAGCATGATCCTGCACGACTGGGACGAGCCGACCAACCGGGCGTTGCTGGCCCGGTGCCACGCGGCGTTGCCGCCCGGTGGAGCGATCGTGGTCTGCGAACTGCTGCTGAACGATGAGCGCACCGGGCCGCCGGAAGCGGCCCTGATGGGGATGAACATGCTCGTCGAGACCGAGGGTGGCCGGAACTACTCGGGCGCCGAGTACGCTGCCTGGCTCACCGACGCCGGCTTCGTCGACGTGCGTACGGTGCCGTTCGACGCGCCGGGCGCCAACGGCGCGGTGGTGGCGCGCCGGGCCTGAACGCGGACGACACCCGGCCCCGGGTGCGAAACCGTGGGCCGGGTGTCGCAGCGCCGGGTTGGCGCTGGCGTCCGATCGGCTACCGGTACGGGTCAGGCGCGAGCCTTGGCCGGCTGCTTCATGAAGTCCATGATCGCCTTGTTGACCTCGTCGGCGTGGGTCCACGGGATGCCGTGCGGCGCGCCCTTGAGCGTGACGAGCTGGGCGGTCGGCATCATCGGCCCGAGCCGCTGACCGGTCACCGGGTAGGGAAGCACACGGTCCTGGTCACCCTGGACGATCAACACCGGAATGTTGATCTTCGGCAGATCCGGGCGGAAGTCCTCCTGCCAGGCGTCCACGCTGTCGTGGGTGGCCTTGCCGGAAGCCATCGCACCGATCTGCCAGTGCGCCCGGTACGCCTCCTCGCTGACTCGCTTACCCATGTTCTGGTCCGGGTTGAAGAACGCGTCGCAGAAGGACGTCAGGTAGGCGAAGCGGTCCTTGATGATGGCGTCCTGGAAGCCCTTGAAGAGGCTCCGGTCGACACCCTCCGGGTTGTCGCTCGCCTTGGCCAGCATCGGTTGCAGCGGGCTGAGCAGCACGGCCCGGCTCACCCGCTGCGAGCCGTAGTTACCCAGGTAGCGGACCACCTCGCCGGTGCCCATCGAGTGACCGATGAGGGTCGCCTCCTTGAGGTCCAGCTCGGTCATCAACACGTCCAGGTCCGCCGCGAACGTGTTGTAGTCGTACCCGAACGCCGGCTGGGCGGAGTTGCCGTAACCGCGCCGATCAATGGTGATCGTCCGGTATCCGGCGTTGAGTAGCGCGGTGGTCTCCTTCTCCCAGGTCGCACCGTTGAACGGGAAGCCGTGGATGAGCACCACCGGCTTACCGGAACCGTGGTCCTCGTAGTACAGGTCGATGGGCGCGGAGTTTTCCGTCCCCACGGTAATGAAAGGCATGTTTTACTCCTGCTCCGGTTTGGGCTGTCGGACGCCCCGCGCTTTCCCGCCCGGTCGACGGATATGCGGGCCGTCAGATCGGCCCGAACAGCAGGAACAGGGGTTCCCGGACCCTCCCCCGCCGCCCTAACCTCGGGGGGTGAAACTTCCGCCCCGGCTGCGGGCCGTCAGTGACCTGCACATCGGGCACCCGCAGAACCGCGCGTTCGTCCAGGAGCTGCACCCGGAGAATGCCGGTGACTGGCTGCTCGTCGCCGGGGACGTCGCCGACCGGTTCGCCGACATCGAGTGGGCGCTCGGGCTGCTGAGCAGCCGGTTCGCCCGGGTCGTCTGGGCGCCGGGCAACCACGAGCTGTGGACGCCACCGCGCGACCCGGTCACGTTGCGCGGCGAGGAGCGCTACCGCGAGCTGGTGCGGATGTGCCAGCGGTTGGGGGTGCTCACCCCGGAGGATCCGTACCCGGTGTGGGACGGCGACGGCGGCCCGGCCACCATCGCCCCGCTCTTCGTGCTCTACGACTACACGTTCCGGGTGCCACAGGCGCGCACCCAGCAGGAATCACTGGCTTTGGCGTACCAGGCCGGGGTGGTGTGCACCGACGAGGCACTGCTGCACCCCGACCCGTACCCGAGCCGGGAGGCGTGGTGCGCGGCACGGGTCGCCGAGACCGAACGCCGGCTGGCCGAACGCGACCCGGCGCTGCCGACGGTGCTCGTCAACCACTACCCGCTGGTGCGGGACCCCACCGACGTCCTGCGTTTCCCGGTCTTCGCCCAGTGGTGCGGCACCGTCCGCACCAGCGACTGGCACCTGCGCTTCGGCGCGTCCACCGTCGTGTACGGGCACCTGCACATCCCCCGCACCACCTTCCACGACGGGGTGCGTTTCGAGGAGGTCTCCCTCGGCTACCCCCGCGAGTGGCAGCCCCGGGGGTCGGTGCCCGACCCGGTGCGCACCATCAACCCGGCGGACGACGTGCGCCGGCGCTCGTCCGTCAGCGGGTAAACCCGACTGTCAGTGCGGCACACCGGCCGGGAACTCCTCGACCCCCAGCACGCGCAGCAACTCAAGCTTCTCCCGCGCCTCGGCGTCGGCCGGGGTCAGCACCAGCAGCTGCTGGCCTAGGTCGGGGGTGACCAGGGTTTCGCAGTCCATCGTGATGCGGCCCACGCGCGGGTGCATGAACGTCTTGCGGTCGGCCCGGCGCACCGCCACCTCGTGCTCGGCCCACAGCCGCCGGAAGTCGTCGCTCGCAGCCCGCAACCGTTCGATCAGACCGGTCACGGCCGGATCGCCGGCCCGCCGACCGGCCACCGCGCGCAGGTCGGCGACCTGCTGGCGGGCGTGCCGCTGCCATTCCTCGGGGCCGTGGAGGTCGCGGATGACCGGGTCGGTGAAGTAGCGGTAGGCGACGTAGCGGCGGTCGCCGGTCAGCCCGGTGTGGTCGCCGGTGAGCAGGATCGACATGCGGTTCTGCGCAAGGACCTCGCCGAGGTCGGACAGGACCATGGCGGGGGTGCCGCCAACCAGGTCGAGCAGGCGGACCAGGCCGGCCCGGGCCAGGCTGGCGATGCCGTCGGCGGGCGGCGGCTGGTGGCCGGCCAGGTGGAACAGGTGGCTTCGCTCGTCGTCGGTCAGGCGCAGGGCCCGGGCCAGGGCACCGAGCAGCTGGGTCGACGGCTGGCTGCTACGGCCCTGCTCAAGGCGTACGACGTAGTCGACGGACATGCCGGCGAGCATGGCGACCTCCTCGCGGCGCAGGCCGGCGGTGCGGCGGCGGGGGCCGCCGGCGATGCCGACCTCGGCGGGGCGGATGGCCTCGCGCCGACGCCTCAGGAAGTCGGCGAGCTGCTCACGCTGCATGCCTCCATGCTGCCTCGGGGACTGGGCACCGAGCCAGGGAGCGGCGCTCCCACGATAAGCGCTCCGCTGCCGGCGGGCCGGAAAGCGGCGCAGGGTGGAGGCGAAATCGACCGATGAGGAGAGTTTCGATGCAGACACGCACTCTGGGCAACACGGGTCCCAAGGTTTCCGCGGTGGGGCTGGGGGCGATGAGCATGTCGGGCACGTACGGGCCGGCCGATCGCGAGGAGAGCATCGCCACCGTACGGGCCGCGCTGGACGCGGGGGTCACGCTGGTCGACACCGGCGACTTCTATGGCATGGGGCACAACGAGCTGCTGCTGTCGGAGGCGTTGCGGGGGCGCGACCGGGACAGCTATCTGCTGAGTGTGAAGTTCGGGCAGCAGGTGGGGCCGGGCATGCGGTTCGCCGGTCAGGACTCCCGCCCGGCTTCGGTGCGGAACTTCCTGAGCTACTCGCTGACCCGGCTCGGCGTCGACTACGTGGACATCTACCGGCCGGCCCGACTCGACCGGTCGGTGCCGATCGAGGACACGATCGGCGCGATCAAGGAGATGATCGACGCCGGCTACGTGCGGTATGTGGGGCTCTCCGAGGTTGACGCGGAGACCGTCCGGCGGGCGCACGCCGTACATCCGGTTGCTGATCTTCAGATTGAATACTCGCTGCTGTCGCGGGCGGTCGAGGCCGACGTGCTGCCCACGCTGCGGGAGCTGGGCATCGGCCTGACCGCGTACGGGGTGCTGAGCCGTGGCCTGCTCTCGGGGAACTGGACGCCGGGGCGGGCGGACGATCCGCGTAACCACAGTCCCCGCTTCTCCGCCGAGAACGCGCCGCACAACCTCGCCCTGGTGGAGGCGTTGCGCCGGGTCGCCCACGCGAAGGGGTGCACTGTGGCGCAGTTGGCGATCGCGTGGGTGGCAACGCAGGACCCGTTCATCGTTCCGCTGGTCGGTGCGCGTACCCGGCAGCGGCTGGCCGAGGCGTTGCCGGCGCTGGACGTGAAGCTGTCGGCCGATGATCTCGAAGAGATCGAGGCGGCCGTTCCGAAGGGTGCCGCGCGGGGTGACCGTTACCCGGCGGCGTTCATGTCGAGCCTCGGCGTCGGTAACTAGTGCCTCGTCAGGCAGCCATGATCGGGTAGTCCGGGTGTCGGACCTCGGGGCTGGGCGGCCGCCGCTCCCCGACGGCCGCCCACGCCTCGGTCAGCTGGCGTAGACCTCCAGGGCCGAGAGCTGTCCTGCCGGCCAGCCGGTGTTGCCGGTGACGGCGATCCGCACGTAACGCGTCTGCGCGGCGCTGAAGGTCAGCGTCACCTGGTTGCCGGTGGCCGGGTCGAAGGTGCGCCCCGCCGATCCGACGAGCGTGCCGAAGCTGCTCCCGTCGGTGCTGCCCTGCACGGACAGTGTCTGCGTCCGAGCACCCCACGCCGACGACGGAGGCAGCTTCAGCACCACCCGCCCGACCGTGCGCGTCGCGCCCAGGTCGACCTGCACCCACTGTGGGAACGCGCTGTTGGTGCTCTCCCAGTAGCTGTTGGCGTCACCGTCGACCACGTTGCCCGACCCGTAGCTCTGAACGTGGCTGCTCTCCGACGTGGATCGGCCCCGGGCCAGGTCCGAGTTGGCCGCGGCGTCCGTGGTGACGGTGACCGCGTTCGACGCGCTGGAGGTGTTGCCGGCGGCGTCGCGGGCGACGACCGTGAAGGTGTACGCGGTGGACGCGCTGAGCCCGCTCACCGTCGCCGTGGTGCCCGTGACGGTGGCGACGACGGTGCCGCCCTGGCGCACCTGGTAACCGGTGACCCCGGTGTCGTCGGTGGAGGCCGTCCAGGACAGCGACACACTTGTCGACGTCTTGCCGGTGACCGCGAGGCCGCTCGGGGCGGTCGGCGGGTTGTCCGGGGTGGTGCTGCCCGCGTACACCTCGACCTTGGCGAGCTGGCCCGCCGGCCAGCCGGTGTTGCCGGCGATGCTCAGCCGGACGTAGCGGGCCGTGGTGGTCGTCAGCGTGCGGGTGACGGTGTTGCCGGTCGCCGGGTCGAAGGCGAACGCCGAGGCCGCGGCGATGGTCGAGAAGGTGCTGCCGTCGACGCTGCCCTGCACGGTGATGGTCTGGGTACGCGCGCCCCAGCCGGCGGGCAGCCGTACGACGAGCTTGTTGACCTGGTGGCTGGCGCCGAGGTCGACCTGCCACCAGTGTGGGAAGGCGCCGCCGCCGCTCTCCCAGTAGCTGCCGGCGTCGGAGTCCACCGCGTTCGAGGCCGGGAACGGGCCGTTCTGGCTACTGGCCGAGGTGGACCGGCCGGCCGCGAGGTCGCCGCCGGTCGGGGGCGGGGTGCCGACCATCGGTGGGGTGGGGCGGACCGGGGTGAGGGCGAGCTGCCCCTTGAGCATCCGGCCGCCGTCGGCGGTGATCCGGAGGTAGTAGTCGGAGGAGCAGGCCACGCCGTCCTCGTCCAGGGCGCGGATGTTCGCGCCGGCCGGGGTGGTGGCCTGGGTCTCGGACGTCTTCGCGATCTGGTTGCCCTCGTTGTATTCGTCGAACATGGACACGTAGAGGCCCTGGGAGCCGAGCCGGACCATGTTGTAGATGTGCCGCCAGTAGAAGTCGCCGTGTTTGCGGTGGCCTCCGGCGAGGTCGCCAGGCATCACGCAGGGCAGGTAGTCGATGCCGCGCGCCGCGCAGTCGGCCATGTCGCCGACGTTGACGTTGTTGTAGTAGGAGTCCAGCTCCTCCACCGTCCTGGCCCGGTAGACCATCCATGGCGAGATCGCGTGGAACGCGTGGTAGACGTCGAGGAAGCCGGGGCGGGAGTCCTCGATGCCCTGCCGCCACCAGGTGGGCACGCCACCGATGACGTAGCAGCCCTGGGCCTTGAACCAGTTGATGACCTCCAGGCAGGGCCCGGGGGTGAAGGGTCGGCTGGGCTCGCTGAAGCCGAAGCCCCAGATGCAGACGACCGGTTTGCCGTTCTGTCGGGCGTACGCCGAGGACGCGGTGTACGCGGCCATCTTCGTCGTCCAGTCGGTCTTGATCTCCGATTGGAAGGTCAGCCAGTCGGTGACGTCGTACATGATGTAGAACTTGCGGTTGTAGCGTTCGGCGGCGGAGCGCACCTTCTGGGTCATCGCGTCGCGGGTCGGGCCCTCGTCGCCCATCGGGTTGAACCGTTGCAGCGCTGCGGTGTCGCAGCCGTTCTCCTGCATCCAGCGGAAGTGGGTGTCCACCGTCTGCTGGTCGTAGGAGGAGAAGAGGGTGGCCGGCTGGCCGTTGCCCAGGTTGGGGTACGCGGTGGGGTAGGTGCGGGTGTACTCGCGCATGTCCGGCCAGGACACGATCGTGGTGTTGGCGGGTGAGGGCGGCTGGAACCGGTCGCGGCCCCAGTGCCACCAGCCGCCGATCGGCGCCCCGTCGCCGGGTGCGCTGAACCAGCCCTGGTAGCCGACGGTCACCTTGCCGACCACGTCCCCGGGGGGACTGGCGGCGTGGGCGGGGCTGGACAGGCTGGTGAGCAGCTCGGTGGTGGAGGCGGTGGCGAGGGCGGACCCGGCCAGCACCGATGTGACGAACCTGCGGCGGGAGACCGCCATGACGACCACTCCTTCGGGACGGAAGGCATTGACGGCCATCGTGGCAGCAGTGGATGCCGACCCGCAAGAGTTAGACTGATCAATGAAAATACCGATCAGATGACGGGAATTACACGCCGAGTCCTCAGTGGCTGACGGCGCGCTCCAGCGCCCGCACCGGGGACAGGATCTGGCTGCCGGCCTGGCGGCGACGGGCGTCACGCACTGTCATCCGTACGCCCTCGGTGAAGCCGATCTTCGGGTACCACCCGAGCAGCTCGCGCGCCTTCCTGGTGTCCAGCGCCATGTTGCGCACCTCGCCCGGCCAGGGCAGCGGCTCGTACCGGGCCGCGTTGCCGACGCCGGACGCCTCCCGGACCGTGTCGTAGACCTCGTTGACGCTCGTCTGCCGACCCGAGGCGATGTTGACCAGACCCACCCCGGGGTGGTGACAGGCGACGGCGATCGCCTCGGCGACGTCGCTGACATGGATGAAGTCCCGGGTCTGCGTACCGTCGTCGTAGATCACCACCTGCCGGCCGCCGAGCAGCGCGTCGGCCATCAGGGACACCACGCCGCAGTCGCTGCCCTCCTGCCGGGGTCCGTAGACGTTGCCGAACACCATCGAGGTGTACGGCAGGCCGTGCTGACGCCCGTACCAGTCGAGGTAGTGCACGCCGGCGGCCTTGCTGACGCCGTACGGGCTCACCGGGGCGATCGGATGGTCCTCCCGGACCGGCAGGTCGTGGGCGGCGACGCTGCCGAAGATGGCGCTGCTGGCCGCGTTGATCACCAGCCGTACGCCCCCACGGGCGCAGGCGTCCAGCACGTTGACGGTGCCGAAGACGTTCACGTCGGCGTCGTACAGGGGTGACCGACGGGCCGCGGGAACGCTGGGCTGCGCGGCGAGGTGCACCACCACGTCCGGCTGCCACTGGTGGATGACCTCGACACCCTCCGGCGTACGGATGTCTCCCGAGACGACGTCGGCCTCGGTCAGCCCGCCGTACGCGGCATCGGCCAGGTTCTCGATCCGACCGGTGGAGAAGTTGTCGAGCACCCGGACCTGACTGCCCATCAACATCAGCCGGGCGACCACGTGGCTGCCGATGAAGCCGGCGCCTCCGGTCACCAGCACGCGTCCGGGGATCAGGTCCTTCGGCGGGTCGACACCGACGGCAACAGCTGGCTGGTCCATGTGGAACTCCTTGGAACGACGGGGTTGTCGGCCCTCAGCGGCAACCGGACGGCCGGCACGACCGTAACTCACTGAATACCTACTAAAGGGATGTTTCGCCCAACAGTTTGGGTAGCTATGCGAGGTTGAGGACGAGAAGTCCTGTTTTTACCTATCCGGGACTAATGGGGCTTTTGTGACTAGTAGCTTACTTCCGGGGTGCTCATCCGCATGCCCTCGAACCACCTGACGGAGATGGAGGTCGGCGCGTTGAGGAAGACCCCGGAACCCGTGACCGCGGACTCAGCTCCGTTGCCGGGCAACGACAGCGCAACCTCCCACGACCTCGCCGGGGCACCAGAGTCCGAGACGCGACAACGCCCGGAGATCCCGCTGCAGCTTCAGGAGTTGTTCACCCGCTACGAGCAGGCCACCCGCTCCGACCAGCACCGACGGCGGGCCCGCGTGGTGGTCCTCGAGGCGAACGACGCGGCCACCACGCCCGACCGCCTCGACGAGGAGTTCGACGTGGCCGTCCGGCTCCCGGTGCCGGTCTGCGCCGAGGAGTTCGCCAGAGTGCTGGCCGGCGTCCGCCCTCGACTCCTGTTGCTCAAGCACTCCCTGGAGAGCATCGACGACCGCATCATCACCAGTTGCATGAGTGCCGGCGTCGAGATCATGGTGCTGGCCCGTCCCGTCTACGGTCTGCTGCGGGCACCCGCGATGGCGCGCTTCGGTGGGCTGCCCTGGATCCGGCTGGGTTCGGGCGGCGCCGGTCGACCCCGAGGCGAGCGGCTCAAGCGGCTCTTCGACCTCGGCGTGATCCTGCTCAGTGCCCTCGTGGTGATCCCACTGATCGCGGTGATCGCCGCCGTGGTGTCGTTCACCGGCCCACCGTTCTACCTCCAGCAGCGCGTCGGCACGGGTGGCCGCCTGTTCCGGGTGGTCAAGTTCCGGACCATGCGGGTCGGCGCAGAGCAGACCACCGGCCCGGTCCTGGCCCTGCCGGACGACGTCCGGATCACCCGACTGGGTCGCTGGCTACGACGGTCCCGGCTGGACGAGCTGCCCCAGCTCTGGAACGTGCTGCGCGGCGAGATGAGCCTCGTCGGGCCTCGCCCGGAACGACCGGAGTTCATCGCCGGCTTCGCCCGGTTGCCCGACTACGACCTGCGGCACCTGATCCGGCCGGGGCTGACCGGCATCGCGCAGCTCACCGGCGGATACGCGGCCACCGTGGAGGAGAAGCTCCGGTGTGACCTGCTCTACCTCAATTGCCGCTCGATGCGGGTCGACCTGACCCTGCTCCTGCTGACCGTCGTCGAGCTGTTCCGCGGGTTCCCCCGTGGCTAACGCGACCCACGCGGTGGAAAGCCGCGTCACCCGCAACACGGCCAGCATGCTGGCCGCGCGGATGGTCGCGGCGGTGGCCGGACTGGTCTCGGTGCCGGTCGTCTACCAGCAGCTCGGGCCACGGGAATTCGGGATCTGGGTGGTGCTCACCGGCCTGCTGGCGATGGCCGCCCTGATCGACCTCGGACTCGGCTCCGCACTGGTCCGCGAGGTGGCGCGGGCCGAGAGCCCGGCGGACCGCGACCTGGTACGTCGGCTGCTCGGGCTGGGGCTGGGCTGGGCCGTGCTGCTGGGCCTGCTCACCCTGGGGGCGCTCAGTGCCTGCTGGCCGTGGCTCGTCGGGCCGCTGCGCCTCGCTGACCTGGCCGACGAGGCGTGGCAGGCCACCCTCTGGTTGGTCGTCGGCCTGGTGGCCGGCGCCGTGGAACTGCCGTGGCGGGCCGTACTCGAAGGCGGCCAACGGTACGGATCACTCGCCGCGATCAGCGCCGGCACCGCCATCCTCGGGGCAGCCCTCGCCATCCTGGTGGTACGCCTCGGCGGCGGCCTGGTGGCGTTGGCCGCCTCGGCCGCCGCTACCGGGGCGATCCGTACCCTCCTGCTCGCCGCGGCGACCCACCGCCAGTGCCCGGACCTGTCCCCACGATGGGGACGGACCGACGTCGCCGACATCCGGCGGATCGGCGGCTATGGCCTGCGGGTGCAGGTCTCCAGCGGCGCAGGAATCGTCAATGTGGAACTCGATCGCCTCATCCTCGGTGGTGCCTTCGGCCCGGCCGTGGCCGGCGGATTCGACCTGGGCAGTCGCCTGCTCAACCTGCTCCGCCTGCCCCCGGGTTTCGCCCTCATCGCGCTGTTCCCCGCAGCGGTCGCCCGCACGGTGTCCCAGGGCACCGGCTGGCTGGACCGGTTCTACCTGACCGCCACCCGGTACCTCGCGCTGTTCCTGGCCCCGGCCACCGCCGCGCTGATGGTCACCGCCGATCCGCTGGTCCGGCTCTGGCTGGGCCACCAGGTCCCCTGGGCCGCAGCGAACATCATCATCCTCGCGCCCGCGTACGCCCTCAACCTGATCGCCGGGGCGGCGACGATCGCGGCCCGTGCCGAGGGCCGGCCCGGGTTGGAGACGCGGTACGTACTGCTCTCCGTCGTCCTCAACCTGGTCCTGACCGTGCCGATGCTGCTGCTGTGCGGGCCGCTCGGCGTACCGCTGTCGACAGCGCTGGCGGTGGTGCTCAGCACCGGGTACTTCCTTGTCTACTTCCACAGCGCCACGGACCGGCCGCTGGCCCCGCTGGCGCGGGCGATCTGGCCGCCGCTCGCCGCGGCCGCCGCGGCCGGGTTGGTCACGACGGCGGCCAGCCAGCTCCTGCCGGACGGTCCGGGACGCCTCGACGCCGCCCTCGCCGTGTCGTCCCGGGCGGGTCTGACAGTGCTCGTCGCCGGCGCGCTGCTGATCGCCGGCGGGCACCTGGGCGCGAGCGACCGGCTGCGACTGCACCGGCTGCTGCGCGCGCCGACGGCGGTGCTGTCGCCGAGCACGGGCGGTCCGCGATGAGCGTCGACCACCGCACCGCGCGGTGCGTGCTGTGTGGGCCACGGCAGGCCCACCTGCCCCGACTCGGCGGGCTGCTGCGCCGCTGCGAAGGCTGCGGCTTCAGCTGGACCGCGCAGGAGCAGGCCGCCGAGGACGGGCGATACGACGAGGACTACTTCGCCGAGGGTGGTTACGACGACTACTTCCGGGCCGCGCCACGCCGGTTCGAGGCACGGCGGCGGCTGCGCTGGCTGCTTTCCACAGTCCGTCCCACAGTGCTGCTCGAAGCCGGCCCCGCCGGGGGTTACTTCCTCGAAGCCGCCCACCAGGCCGGGATCACCGCCAGCGGCATCGAAGCCAGCCACACCGCCGCCACCTTCGCCCGCGACCACCTCCACATGCCCGTACGCCAGGGCTACTTCGAAACCATCGCACCCACCCTCACCGCCGACGCGT
>NZ_JBEZEX010000005.1:158105-275439 GCF_040649115.1 Micromonospora sp. NPDC049049
CGCACACACCGCCCTCACCCCCGGCGGCTGGCTCGCCCTCGAAGTACCCAACATCGCCTCCGCCGCCGCCAACCGACTCGGCACCGACTGGCCCGGCCTCCAATCGCGCTACCACCGTTGGCACTTCGCCCCCGACACCCTGGTCCGGATGCTCGTGGAGTCCGGGTTCCGGGTGATCTCCCACGACACGGTCTTCTCCCGGTTCTACTGGCAACCGGCGGCACGGCTGCGCAACGCCCGCGATCTGCTGGTCGCCGACGTCGCCGCCAGCCGGTCGCCCCGGGTGACGCACCCACAACTCGGCGACCTGCTGCGGATCTTCGCCCGCCGCGACGACCGGGCGGTGTCCTGATGGGCGCCCCGCTGCTGTCGGTGCTCCTGATCAGCTGGAACACCCGCGAGCAGACCCGGCAGTGCCTGGAGTCGCTGGCCTCGACAGTCGACCCCGACCTGGACTACGAGGTGATGGCCGTCGACAACGGCTCGTCCGACGGCTCGGCCGAGATGCTCAGCGACCAACCCCGGGTCCGGCTGATCCGCAACAACCACAACACCGGGTTCGCCGCCGCCGTCAACCAGGCGTACCGCCGGGCGAACGGGCAGTTGATCCTGCTGCTCAACAGCGACATCCGGTTCCATCCGGGCGCGCTGTCGCGGATGATCGACCACCTGCGGGAGCGGCCGGACGTGGCGGGGGTCAGCCCGCTGTACCTCAACCCGGACGGCACCTTCCAGCAGCACTACGTCCAACAGCCCAGCTTCACCGCCACCATCGCGCTGGTGACCGCGCTGCGCCGGCTGCCCGGGTTCCGCCAGGCACTGCACCGGTTCCAGATGCGCGGCGAGGACTTCAGCCGCCCCCGGCAACTCGCCTCGGGCAGCTGCATGCTGCTGCGCCGCTCGGTGCTCGGACAACAGACCATCTTCGACGAGGCGTTCCCCGTCTACTGGAACGACGCGGTCCTCGCGCGGCAGCTCGACCAGGCCGGGCACCAGCTGTGGATGCTCCCGGACGCCGTGGTGACGCACAGCCGGGGCGCGTCCTGCCGGCTGCTCGGGCCGACCATCCGCTTCCGACACCTGCTGGGCAGCCTGGTCGGGTATCTGCGGTTGACCCAGCCCCGGTACCGGTTGCCGGTGTTCCGGGCCGCGCTGCTCGCCGACCACCTGGTCAAGCGGCTCCTCGGTCGATCCGTACAGCTGGGTCTGGGCGACCTGCTCGCCGCGCTGCGCGGCGACGTCGGTCCGCTGCCCGACGGTGACACCCGCGACTGGGTGGTGCTGTTCAGCCGGACCCGATGGTCCGTCGACGGGCATTCGGCGGTGCTGGGGAAGTTGGCCCCCGGGCAACGGTTGCTCTTCGTCGACCCGCCGGGACGCCGGCCGCGCTGGCGGTGCGAGGTGACCCCGATCGGTGCGGCGGCCTGGCACGCCGTCGCACCGACAGCGCTGCCGCTGGGTGATGCGGTGCCGCTTCTCAACTGGATCAACCGGCGGATCGCGGCCGGAGCACTGCGTGGCTGGCTGGACCGGCACGCGGGCGCCCGACTGCTGCGACTCGACGACGAGCGCGCCCGCCCGGTGCTCGGCCGCCTCGGCGAGGACGAGTTGCTGCCCGCCGAAGCGCCACGGCCGATGGAACGGTCGGGCCGTGGCTGAGCACACGAGCACCCTGCAACCGGCGACCGCAGCGGTCGTGCCGCCCGCCGACGGCGACCGCGACTGGGTGGTCATCTTCAGCGGCACGCCGTGGGCGAACGGCGCCCACCGGCAGCACGCGCTGGCCCGCGAGCTGGCCGTGGACCACCGGGTTCTCTTCGTCGACCCGACCGGGCACCTCCCGCGCTGGCGGGTCCAGGTCCGGAAGGTGGCCGACGGCCTGTGGCAGTGCGCCGGTCCGGCGCTGCTGCCGTTCGGTAGGCACCTGCCTCCGGTCAACCGGGTCAACCGCTGGCTCGCCGCGCGGGTGCTGGGCCGCTGGTTCCGCCGGCGTGGGGCATCCGTACGACTGCTCTGGCTGGACGAGGACCTGGCCGCGCCGGTCGCCGCCCGGCTGGACGCGTCCGCCGTCGTCTACGACGCCACCGACCTGGACTGGACGTTCACCCGCCCCTGGAACCGTTGGCACCTGCGCCGCGCGCTGCGCTCCGCCGTCGGCGCCGCCGACCTCGTCCTCGCCTCGTCCACCGCGCTACCCGACCGGATGCCCACCTCCGACCCGGCACCGGTGGTCCTGGCGAACGGATGCGACCCGGACCGCTTCTCGCCGGACGGCCCGGTCGCACCCTGGTTGCTCGGCCTGCGCCGACCACTGATCGGCTACAGCGGGGCGGTCGACACCCGGGCCTTCGACGCGGACCTGGTCGCCTCGGTGGCGCGCGCCCACCCGGAGTGGACGTTCGTGTTGGTCGGGCCGTCCACCCGGGCCGGCCGTGCCCCGCTCGCCGGACTGTCCAACGTGGTGCTTGTCGACGCAGTCCGCTTCGCGGACGTGCCGGGCATCCTGCGGGCCTGCGACGTCACCATGATCCCCTACCGGGTTGGTGGGCTGATCGACTACGTGCACCCGAAGAAGTGCTACGAATACCTGGCCCTCGGCAAGCCCGTCGTCGCGACGCCGCTGCCGGCGCTGCGGTCCCTGGGCGACACCATCGCCCTCGCCGGCGACCCGGCGAGCTTCGCCGCGGCGCTGGCCGACGCGCTGGACCGCGCCGGCGCGCCCGACGACGCCGCCCGACGCCGAGAGGTCGCCGCCCGCAACAGCTGGTTGGCGCGGGGCGTCCAGCTGCGTTCCCTGTTGGCGGGGTTGCCGCGATGAGAGTGCCGATCGTCGCGCCCGGTGTGGTGCTCGCCGGGGCCGCGCTGGGCGGTGTGGTGACAGTGGTCACCCTGCTGCCCGGGCCGGTCGGCCTGGCCGCCGCCGTCGGAGTGCTGTGTTTCGGCGCGTTCCTGCTCTGGCCCTGGGCAGTGCTGCCGGTCGGCATCATCGGCGGCGCCGTGGTGGGTGCTGTGCTCAGCGGCGGCGACGTGCGCGGCTACATCGCGGTGAAGGTGCTGCTGCTGGCCGCCGGCGGTGCCGCGCTGGCCACCCGCCACTGGCTCGGGGCGGAGCGGGGCATCCGGCGTACCGCCGCCGACGTGGGGATGCTGGTCCTGGTCGGGTTGACCGTCGTGGCGGCCACCTACGGCCTGGCCGTCGGCAACCTCCCGGCCGAGGTACTGGTCGCCGCGTACCAGGTGGCCACGATCCCGGTGTACTTCTTCGTCGCCACCCACACCCTCACCACGCCCCGTCGGATCCTGGCCGCCGGCATCCTGTACGTGGTGCTGGCGGGGGCCTTCACCGCCATCTCGGTGACGGCACCGGGGCGCCACGGCGGGCTCATCACCCTCATGGCCATCCCCGCGCTGATCTGGATCGCCGGTCGGGTGCGGGGTTGGCGTCGGGCCGGTGCCCTCCTGCTCGGCGGGTTCTTCGCCGTCGACGTGCTCCTCGCGTCGTACCGGGGGATCTGGCTCGCCGCGGCACTCACCGGGCTGATCATGCTGGTTCGTGGCGGTCGCACGGTCCGCACCGGCCTGGCCGCCACTGCCGCGGCGGCGGTCGCGGTGGCCGCGATCCTGGCCCTGCAACCAGGGGTACGGGAGCGCGCCACGGAGATCACCAAAGGGTTCGAGCAGTCCGCCGGTTACCGGGGGGTGGAGTCCGAGGTGGGCCTGGGCGTCTTCGCCGACCAGCCGTTGGTCGGGGCGGGCCTCGGACAGACCACGCCGGACATCTACCTGTCCGGCTTCACCTTCACCGACGTCGGTCCGGTGTACCACGCCTTCTACGTCACGGTGCTGGCCAACCTCGGGCTGGTCGGCCTCCTGCTGGTCCTCTGGCCGATCCTGCGCAGCATCCGCGTCGGCCTGCAAAGTCGGGACGGGATCGCGCTGCCGTTCGCGGCGCTGTGCTGCGGTTTCCTGGCCGCCGCCCTCTTCGCCGCGCCGACCGACGGGCACTGGGAGTTGGGCCTGTTGCCGGCGCTGACCCTCCTCACAGCACACCACGAGGGGACGCGGCTGCGGCGAACCGCACAACCGCCGCTGCTACGCGACGTCCTGGCCCGAACGGGTGTGGCGGCATGAGCGCGGCCGACGCCACCGCGGTGGTGGTCACCCACAACTCGGCAGGACAGATCGTCGCCGCCCTGAGCGCGCTGCGGCAGGCGCAGGTGCCGGTGCGGTTGGTGGACAATGCCTCCACCGACGCCACTGTCGAGCTCGTCCGACGCCGCTTCCCCGAGGTGACGGTCCTCGCCAGCCCCACCAACACCGGGTTCGCCACCGCCGTGAACCGGGCCGCGGCCGGGGTCGACACCGACGTCGTGCTTTTGGTCAACCCGGACTGCGTGGTCACCCCCGGTGCGGTGGCGGAACTGGTCCGGGTGCTACGCGACCGACCGTCGGTGGGCATCGCGGGGCCACGGCTCACCGACGCGCACGGCCGGGTCGCGATCAGCGCCCACCGCTTCGAATCCCTCGCCACGGTGCTGGCCAGCCGGTTCGGTGGGTCGCTGGTGCCGGTCTCGCTGCGACGGTTGCTCAGCGGTCGGCAGCGCCGGGCCGCGTACGACGCCTGTGTGCGCGGGGCGCAGCCAGTGGCTGTGGACTGGCTCTCCGGTGCCTGCCTGGCGGTGCGTCGCGACCTGTTCGAGGCAATCGGCGGCCTCGACGAGGGCTACTTCCTGTACTACGAGGACGAGGAGTTGTGCCTCCAGGCGGCCCGGCACGGTGCCCAGGTGCTGTACGTGCCCTCGGTGACCGCCGTGCACACCGGCGGGGCGAGCAGCTCCGACCCGGCCTGGATCTGGCCCCACCTGTACCGCAGCATGCTGCGGTTCTTCGCCCGCCACCGCGCCGGCACCCTGCGCGCGGTACGCGGCGTGGTGCTGCTGCGCGCACTGATCGGCATCGGACTGGCCGGGGCGCGGATGCCGGTGCAACCCCGGGCCGGGACGGCCCGGCTGCGCGCCTGGACCCGCGTCGGCCGAATCGCTGTCAACAGACCTGAAACGAGAGGAGGAGCGTGATGCACGTCCTGACAACGGTCGTCGGCAAGCGCACCGAACACTGGACGGACCTGTTCGACGTCCTGTGTGAACAGCCGGACGTCACCCTCACTGTGCTCGCCGCGGACGTGTCCCCGACGACCCGACGCGAACTGGCCCGGCTGGCCCGTCGACACCACCGGCTGCGGTACCACGTCGTTCCGCATCTGCTCGGCGAGTCGCTGACCGGGCACATGGCCTCGGTGCTGTTCCGGCTGCCCGGCCAGCACGACGTGACCACCGCCCGCCCCGACATCCTGCACGTCATCGGCGAGGCCGCGTACCTCACCACCTGGCAGGCGCTGCGGCTGCGTCAACGCTGCTGGGCCGGGGTGCCCACCACGTTGTACGCCGCGCAGAACGTGGTCACCCGCTTTCCGGTGCCGTTCCCCCGGATCGAGCGACAGTCCTACCTCTCCGTCGACCACGCCTTCCCGATCACACCCGCGGCGCTGAACGTGCTGCGGATCAAGGGTTACCGGGGCCCGGCCACGATCGTGCCGCTCGGCGTGGACACCCGGATGTTCCGGCCGCTGCCCACCGATCCGGTCGCGCGGCCGTTCACTGTCGGGTTCGTCGGGCGGTTCGAGCCACACAAGGGCGTGGTCGACCTGCTACGAGCCGCCGAGCTGATCGACTGCGACGTGTCGCTGGTCGGGGAGGGCAGCCTCGGCGCCGAGATCGAACGGGCCGCCGCGCGCCGACCGGGCCGGGTGCACCGGCACGGCTGGGCCGGGCACGCCGAGTTGCCCACGCTGCTGAACGACATGGACGTGTTGGCGATGCCATCGATCGAGGTGGTGCAGCGCAACACCCTTCCGTGGATCGGTATCCCGCTGCGCGAGCAGTTCGGCCGGGTGCTGGTCGAGGCGATGGCCTGTGGCGTACCCGTCGTGGGCAGCGACGTCGGCGAGATCCCCTACGTGGTGGGCGACGCCGGTCTCGTCTTCCCCGCCGGCGACGTCTCCGCGCTCGCCGCCCGCCTCGCGCGGCTGCGCGACGACCCGGCGCTCTCCGGCCAGTTGGCCAACCGTGGGTTGGCCCGCGCCGGCGCCGAGTTCGGCTGGGACCGGATCGCCGAGACCCTCTGCACGACCTGGCGCGGACTGCGGTCCCCGGCCCGGTCGCTGCGCACATCGCCCGCCGAGGCCGGGCACCCAACCAGAGAGGCGATCGCCTGATGAGCGCGTCGATAGATGTCAAAGGTCTGCTCGGTGCCTCCTGGCGCCGGGTGGGCGTACCGCTGCTCGGCCTGTGCGCGGGCCTGGCCGCCGCCCAGGGAGTGACCCAGCTCCTCCCTGCGCGCTACGAGGCGGAGGCCTCGGTGCTGGTCAGCGCCGAGCAGACCAACGAGGACGGACCGGCGGATCTGACCCTCGCGCAGAACCTCACGCCCACCATCGCCCGACTTGTCGGGTCCCGGGAGGTCGCGCTGGAAGCGGCGCGTTCACTGCAACTTCCCGAGCGGGCCGTGCTCGGTCACGTCAGCGGCGAGTACGAACTGGGCCTCCAGATCATCACCGTGCACGCGAACGCCGGAACCGGCACGCAGGCCGCCGCGATCGCGAACGCCGCCTCCCGCGCCGTCAGTCAACAGCTGGGCCGACTGGACATGGGCGGTTCCACCAGCATCAACGCACGGGTTCTCGACACCGCCAGCCCGCCGACCCGGCCGGCCTTCCCGCGGCCGCTGCTGAACGGCGTGCTCGGAGCCCTGGCCGGGCTGCTGGCCGGTTGGGGCGCGACCATGCTGCGCGACCGGTTCGACAGCCGGCTGCGCGACATCGGCCAGATCGAGGCGCGCCTGGGCCTGCCGGTGGTCGGGGTGCTGCCGAAGCTGCCGCGCCGCTTCGCCCGCCACCACGCCGCCGCGCTGTACGCCCGCACCAACGTCGCCGACGCGGTGCGCGCCACGATCTCGACGCTCAGTGTGCTCACCGCTCCCCTGCCCCGTCGTCGGCTGCTGGTGACCAGCGCGCACGACGACGACGGCAAGGCGTTGGTGACCGCCCTGCTCGGTCTCGGCATGGCCGATGAGCACTGTCGGGCCACGCTGGTGGACGGGGCGGTACGCGACCCGGTGCTGTCGGGACACTTCCCGGAGGCACCGCACACCTGGCAGCAGGTGCTGGCCCAGAAGTGCCCGCCGGTGCGCCTGGTCGACTTCCCCACCCTGACCGTGCTGCCGGCCGAGCCCCGCGAGGGCGCCGACACGGAGGCCCTGCACGAGCTGGGCGGCCTGCTCAACGCGCTGGGCGAGGACGAGGACTGCGTGATCGTCCACGCGCCGCCGATCCTGGCCGGACGGGAGATCTCGGCGTTCGCCCAGCACGCGGACGGCGTGCTGCTGGTCGTCCGCGCCGGCCGGACGAACCTGGACGACAGCACCCGGGCGGCCCGACTCGTGCAACAGCTCGGGCTGCCGCTGGCGGGGGTCGTGGTCATCGGAGCGGTGCCCCGACCGGACCACCGGTCGAGCAGCGAGCAACCGGCCCTGGTGCCGGGCGCGACCCAGGATGCCCTGGCGCTGCCGGCGACGAAGGCGGGCGCTCAGGGCGCGGTCATCCGTGAGCTGGTCAGCGCCCTGGTCGAGGACAAGTCTGGGCCGCCCGGACGGCACCGCCGACAGAGCTCGGGTGAGTCGGCCACGGCCGGCAGGACCGTCGAGGGTAGGACGGTCGAGGGCACGACGGTCGAGCGCACGCCCGTCCACCGCAAGCCGGTCGCAAGCGCGACGGCTGGCAGCGTGCCGGTCGAGCGTCACCCGGTCGAGAGCACCGGGGGCGGCGTCGTGGCGCCCCCGGAGGCACCGGCCGAGCCGACCCGGATCGAGGATGCCATCACCCAGCCGAACCCGGTGGTGACGGATGCCCCGGACCGGCCCGAGCACGTGCCGACGCCCACCGCCCAGCCCGAGCCCGCGGCTCCGGCCTGGGGTGGCTCCCCCGCCGTGGCGGGTGTTCTCGGCCGACCGTTGGCCCGGCCCGAGACGGCCTGGCGGTCACCGGTGGTGGAGGCAGCGCTGCCGGAGCCTTCCCCGGACGCCCCGGTGGCCAACCACACGGACCATTGGCCGGTCTTCGGGCAGGAGTTGCTGGCCGCCGGGCGGCCGAGTGCGGAACGACCCTCCACCGGGCCCGTGGTGCTGCGACGGGCGGTAGCCGTCGGGGACGCCGATCGCTGGGGCTGACGACGGCCGGAGCAACGGTCGGCTGCCCGCCCACGACAGGCGGCCCGACCAGCTGGCTACAAACGACACCGACAAGGAGACAGGCCGATGAGTGAGATGTTGATACCCACACAGGCGTCCGAGCCGTCGCTGGACGACCCCCGCGCCCTCTACTGCGATCTGCTCAAGAAGGCGTTGACCCGCTACGTCTTCCGCGAGACGTGGATGCCGTACCAGCCACGTCAGGGCTCCCTGCACGGCCGGATCCTTCAGCACGGCCGGCACCTGCTGCGACGCAAGGGCCTGGAGCTGGTGCTCCAGTTCCCGTTCGACGCGGAGGCGCGGGCCACCGGCCGGGACTGGCCGCCGGAGGCAGAGACCATGATCGGGCTGCGGCGGCTGGACAACCTGGAGCGATGCGTCAAGGACGTGTTGGAGCGGGGCGTGCCCGGTGACCTGATCGAGACCGGTGTGTGGCGGGGCGGGGCGGTCATCTTCATGCGCGGGATGCTGCGCGCCTACGGCGACCGGGACCGGACGGTGTGGGTCGCGGACTCGTTCCGCGGCCTGCCGAAGCCGGCTCCCCACCGGGTCGAGGACGTCGAGGACGCGCTCTGGCAGGTGCCCTTCCTGGCGGTGTCGTTGGAGCAGGTGAAGGCGAACTTCGAACGGTACGGGCTACTCGACGGCCAGGTCCGGTTCCTCAAGGGCTGGTTCTCGGACACCCTGCCGACAGCGCCGGTGGAGCAGATCTCGGTGATGCGTCTCGACGGGGACCTCTACGACTCGACGATGGTCGCGCTGCGCTCGCTCTACCCGAAGCTCTCCGTCGGAGGCTACGTGATCATCGACGACTACCACGCGGTACGTGGCTGCAAACAGGCCGTCGACGACTTCCGCGCCGAACACGGCATCGAGGACGAGCTGCACCAGGTGGACTGGACCTGCCGCTACTGGCGGCGGTCGCGCTAGACCTGGCCCCACAGAAGTCGGCGGGTGGGGGTCCTGGGGACCTCTCACCCGCCGACTTTTCCTCGTGCTCAGTTAACCGGCGGCGCCTGCGGGTTGGCCGCGACCCACTGCGCCACCCGGTCCTCGCGCAGTGCGGCGAAGAGCGCCGGGGCCCGGGCCTCGTCCAGCCGCACCGCGGACCCGGCCGGGGTCTGCAGGTTCGCGTCACTGAACGGGACGGTGACGAACTGGACGGTCTCCGGCTTCACCTTGCGCAGCACGAGGGCGAGGTCGGTGAGGTTCAGGTCGCGGTCGACGACAAGCGATTCGGCAGCGGTAGTGAGCACCCGGTCGAGGCGGGTCGGGCTGGTGAGCAGATCTGTCGCGGTGACCCGCTCGGCCAGGGCGCGTACCACGAGCTGCTGGTCGTGGATGCGGCCGAAGTCTCCGCCGGGCACGCCGTGCCGCTGCCGCATCAGGTCGTCGGCCGCCCTGCCGTCCAGGTCGTGGCAGCCGGCGGGCCAGGTGGTGCCGGTGTCCGAGGACTTGACGGTGTACGGCAGGCACACGTTGATCCCCTCCACCGCGTCCACCAGCTTGCGGACGGCGGCGAAGTTGGCCACCAGCACGCCGTCGAGTGGTAGCCCGGTGAGCTTGGCGACCGTCTCGGCGGCCAGGGCGGCCCCGCCGAACGCGAACGCAGCGTTGATCTTGTTGGGGCCGCCGGCCCAGGTCTGCCCCGCCGCGGGCACGTCGACGTAACTGTCCCGGGGGATGGAGACGACGGTGGCCGCCTCTCGCGCGGCGTTGACGTGCACCAGCATGATGGTGTCCGACCGCTGCCCGAGGTAGAGGGCCTGGTCCGGCTCGCCGTCGCGGGAGTCCGACCCGAGCAGCAGCAGATTGAGCGGCCCCGACTCCCACCTGCGGTCGTCGTGGGTGCCCTGGCCGAGGATGTCCTCGCGCTGGACCCGGCCCTCGTACCGGTGCTTCAGGCCGAAGCCGACGGTGACGAGGCCGGCGCAGAGTACGCCGAACATCAGGAGCAGGGCGAGGCCCGCCTTCTTCCACCCGGCCATCGCCCGCCACCTCGACGGCGCCGGCGTGGCCGTGCGTCCGGGGATACCGGTCACCATCTTGACCACCTCTGCACGAACTATCGGGACGCTGAACCTGTTGTGTGGCAAGGGATGCAACCGCTCGGGACACGTGCCTGCCACACTCATGAAGCATTTAATCACTCTTTAGGGTTTCTATGCCGCTTTATCCTCTTTGCCCGATTTGGCGGTGCCATTCTGGCCTTCGAGTTAGCGAGGGAGTTGGCATGTACGGAGTACCCACCAAGGGGCCACACATCGGAGGTGGCCTTGCCGCCACCGGGGTTGCCGTTCAGTCCTGGTTGCTGGTCGGCGTCGGGCTGGTAGTGCTGGGTATGGCACTGTGGCTCGTCGCCATGTTGGGCCGCGAGCGATGACAGGTTCCCGACGCGGGTCGTGGCTGCGCGCCAGCGCAGGTGGCCTGATCGGAGTCGCCGCCGCCGTCGCCATGCTCTGGCGGTGGCACGACATCGCCAGCGCGGAGGCGTGGCTGAACGCCCATCTCGTCAACGCCGTCGGGTTGGCGGACACCAAATCCATCGGCGCGGCCGTGATCTTCCCACTGGACGAGCGCTGGGTCGGCTTCATGGTCTCCAGCGGCTGCTCGGTCGCGATGTTGCTGATCCCGCCGATCGTGCTCGCGTCGACGTTGATCGGGTTCCGCCGCATCTCCCTGACGCGTGGACTCAACGCCCTGGCGATGGCCGTCGCGCTGCTGGTCACGGTGAACCAGATCCGACTCGGCGCGGTGGTGGTCTCGATGCAGACCTGGGGCTTCAAACTGGGCTACGAACGCAGCCACGTGCTGATCGGCTCGGTGATCACGACCGCCGGTCTGATCGCCGTCACGATCCTCTTCGTGGTCCTGGTCAGCCGGACCAAGCGGATCTCCGGGACGGTCGCCGGTGTCCACTGAGACGCAGTCGCTCGCCCTGCTCAACACCGCGGCGTTCCTGCTGTGCGTCAGCTTCTGCGCGTACGTGCTGAGCATCCTGGTGTTCCACCTGAAGAGCGGACGTAGTCGGGGCGGCAGCCCGGACGGCTTCGACTGGCACATCATCGTGCCGTGCCGCAACGAGGCGTCGGTCATCGGCGACACCGTGCGGCGTCTGCTCTGCGATTTCCCGCAGGCGACCGTCTGGTGCGTCGACGACGCGTCCGACGACGGCACGCTGGCCGAACTGGCGGCCTTCACCGACCAACCGCGGGTTCACGTGATCCAGCGTCAGCTACCGGACGCGCGACGGGGCAAGGGCGCCGCGCTCAACGCCGCCTGGCGACGCATCGATCAGTCGTTGCCCGCCAACGCGGACCGTGGTCGGGTCATCGTCGGGGTTCTGGACGCGGACAGCCGACTCGACCCCCAGGGTCCGGTGGCCCTCTCCGGCCGTCAGTACTTCGGTTCGGCGCAGGTCGGGGCGGTCCAGGTGGAGGTGCGGATGCTCCAGTGCGCGCCGCGCCGGTACGCAGAGCCGACCGCGGTCAGTCGCTGGGGACGGCTGCTGATCCGGCTCCAGGACATGGAGTTCCGCGCCCCGATCGCCGCCATGCAGTCGCTGCGGCGACGCACCGGCAGCGTGGCGATGGGCGGCAACGGGCAGTTCACCCGACTGTCTTTGCTCAACGAGATCGCCGACCAGCACGGCACACCGTGGCACGGCGCCCTCCTTGAGGACTTCGAGCTGGGCCTGCACATCCTGCTGGCCGGGGGCCGCACCGAGTACTGCCCGGAGAGCTGGGTGGCCCAGGAGGCGCTGACCCGGATCCGCCCGCTGGTGCGGCAACGCACCCGCTGGGCCCAGGGGTCGATGCAATGTGGCCGCTACCTCGGTCGGGTGCTGCGCTCGCCACGAATCGGCAACTCGGCCACCCTGGAGATCGCCCACTTCCTGGCCGCACCGTGGACCCAACTGCTCGGCACGCCGATCTACATCGCCTGCCTGGTGGTGATGTCCTACTACATCGACCACACGATGGGTGGACTGCGCGGCTGGTGGAGCAGTGGCGGCTGGGGCGTACCCCCGTTGGTGCTCGTCTTCGGCATCGGACCCTTCGCCCTGTGGGGCATCGTCTACCGGATCCGTTGTGAGCCGCAGCTGTCGATTCCCAAGGCCCTGCTGCTCGGCGTCTGCCACTGGCTGTACAGCTACGCACAGTCAGTGGCGGTCTGGCTGGCCTTCGCCCGCATGGTGACGGCCCGCACGGACTGGCAGAAGACCGCCCGCGCCTCCGATCCGCAGCCGGCCCCGGCTCGGGCCGTGGGTCGAGTGGCCGTCGGCCAGACGGCCGTGGGCCGGGCCGCCGTGCCGGCCCAGCCGCGCCGGGCCCAACCGGCACGCCGGTCGGGCCGCAACGACGGGCCACGGTCGATCCGACCACCCCGGCACCTGAGCCACCTCACGCACCTCACCACCACCCCCACCACAGACCGCCCCGCAATCGCCCACATCAGAAAGTAGACATCTATGCCACGAGTTAGATCCGGTCTCGCCCGCACCGCCGCGGTGCTGGCCGGTGGTCTCGCCATGGTCGTCCTGGCGGCCTCCCCGGCGATGGCCGACACCTCCCAGTCCTCCGCCTCGGCGCTTCAGATCAGCCTGCTCGGTGGTGGCCTCGCCAGCTCCGGCACGGCGTCGGCCACCAACGACGGCACCACCGAGTCGATCTCCGGTAACCAGAATCCCCCGCTGGCCGTGCTCGGCGCGCAGACCGTCATCACCGCCGGGGTGCTCGCCCAGAACGTCCGGGCCTTCAACGACGGAACCTCGGCGGCCTGCGCCGGCGTGCTCGGCACCGGCGGCTCGATCACCATCGGTCCCGGCGGGTCGTGCCTCGTCACGCCCGGCGCGGCGGTGACGCTGACCCTCGGTACCAGTGGCCTCGCCACGATCTCGCTCGTCGCCGACGCCATCTACTCGTCGTGCACCGCCACCAGCAGCCCGTCGGCGACCGGCACCGCGTCCCTGGTCAACGCCCGGATCGTCTCGACGCTGCTGGGTGTCGAGACGACGCTGCTCAACCTTCCGGTCAACCCGGCGCCGAACACCGGGCTGAGCATCCCGGGTCTGATCGACCTGACCCTCAACGGCCAGTCCACCTCGGGCGTCGGTCAGCTCACCGTCAATGCGCTGAACCTGACGGCGCTCGGTGGAGCGCTGGCCGGGGTCAGCATCGGCACGTCGAGCTGTGGCGCCAACGCGGTCGCTCCCCCCATTCCGGTGATCCCGCTCGCCGGGGCACCGCTCGCGCTCGGCCTCGGCGCACTCGTGGCCGGCACCACCGGCGGGTTCTCGCTCTACAGGCGTCGCCGCGCGGCTGCCAGGAGCTGACCCGACATGTGTGCGAGCAGCTCGACACCGCGAGAGGTCCTGATCCTCGCCGGCACCAGGCCGGAAGGAGTGAAGACCGCGCCTCTGATCCACCGTCTCCTCGATGATCCGAGGTTCACGGTACGGGTGGCGGATACCGGTCAACAGCCGGGACGCGTCGCCGAGGCACTCGCCCCGTTCGGTCTCCGCCCGGAGGTGAGTCTGCGCCCGCAACGGCGTACCGGCTCGCTCGCCGAACTGGCGGCGGCACTGATCACGGGCATCGACGAGCTGCTCACACACCACCGTCCAGCGGCGGTCGTGGTGCAAGGGGACACCACGACCGCCCTGGCCGGCGGGACTGCCGCGTTCTGGCGGCACGTCCCGGTCGTCCACCTGGAGGCCGGACTGCGGACCAACGACCTGGACCGGCCGTTCCCGGAGGAGGCCAACCGGGCCATGCTCGCCCGTATCGCCGCGCTGCACCTGGCACCAACACAGGCGGCCCGGGCGAACCTCATCGGCGAGGGCATTCGCTCCAGCGCGATCGTGGTGACCGGCAACACCGTCGTGGACGCCCTGCACGACCTGGTCGAGCGCGGCATGGCCCAGGCACCGGAATGGGTCGACCCGGCCCGCAAGCTCGTCGTGGCCACCGTGCACCGACGGGAGAACTGGGGCCACGGGGTGACGGCCACTGTGGATGGACTCCGTCGCCTGGCGCAGGCGTGCCCCGACGCCCAGATCGTTATGGTCGCCCATCCGAACCCGCAGCTCAGCGCGGAGGTCACCGCGGGCCTCGCGGGCGTGACGAACGCCCGGGTCACGCCACCACTGCCGTATCCACAGATGGTCGGGCTGCTGCGGACGGCCGACCTGGTCGTCACCGACTCGGGCGGGCTCCAGGAGGAGGCCGCCACCCTGGGGGTGCCGTTGTTGGTCACCAGGGAGACCACGGAACGTCCGGAGGCCCTGACTCCGGGCCGCGGCGAGTTGGTGGGCACCGATCCCGAACGGCTCCTGTCGGCCGGGCTCCGCCACCTCGCCAGTGGGCGGACCGCCGTCGTAGGGTCGCCGTTCGGTGACGGGCGGGCGAGTGACCGCTCTGTCGTTGCCCTGGCGGGGCTGCTGAACGTACCGGCCCGTCGGGTCGTGCAGCGTCGCCGCACCGCCGCCGCCGTCAGCTGACGTCGGCTGATCCGGACAATCAACCAAATTCCGGACAAACCTCCTCTATCCACTGATAATTGGCACATCGATCGGCGGCGCTCCGATCCGTCGGTCCAACAGTTCAGTGATCAGAGGAGTCGTCAGGTGCAGGCGAAGTTGAACGGGCAGCGTTCCGCGACGCTGCAGGGCAGATACTCCGCCCAGCACAACGCCTTCGGCGTCCTTCGCCTGGCGATGGCGTGTGGCGTGATCATCGCGCACGCCGGCCCGCTCGGCTTCGGCCAGCACAACCTCGGCGCGGCCACCTTCGGCCGGCAGAGCGACCTCGGCACCCTGTGCCTGTACGGATTCTTCCTGATCTCGGGCTTCCTCATCACCGACAGCGCGCTGCGCTCCACGCTGCGCCAGTACGTCCGCGCCCGCCTACTGCGGGTCTTCCCCGGGTTGTGGGCCTGCCTGCTGGTCACCGCGTTCGTCTTCGCGCCGCTGGCCGCGCTGTACGAGAACGGCAACCTCGACGGGTTCTGGGGGCACCCGGAGGGGCCCTTCGACTACGTCACGACGAACTTCCTCGCCTCGATGGAGCAGTTCCCCATCTCCGGGTTGCTGGCCGACACCCCGTACGGCCTGATCGTCGGCGGGCCGAGCGCGTTCGACGGTTCACTGTGGACGCTGCGGTACGACCTGGCCTTCTACGGGATCGTCGGTATCCTGGTGGTGACCTCGGTGCTGCACCGGGCACCTCGCGCGGTGCTCGTCCTCACCGCCGTCTGTTACGCCCTGGTCCTGCGCGACTTCTTCACGGCGCCGACCTGGAGCTCGCGTCCGCCGCAACACGGCGCGATCGGGCCGTTCCCGCTGCTCGGCGCGTTCGCCGCCGACTGGACGCTGATGCTCGGCTTCCTGTTCCTGCTCGGTGCCGCCGCCCGCCTGTACGCGCACCGGATCCCGATGACCAGGGAGCTGGCCGTGCTGGCCGGCGTCGCGTTGGCCGGCTCACTGTGGCTGGGCGGGTTCTTCGCGGTGGGCCTGCCGGCGTTCGCCTACCTGGTGCTCTTCGCCGCCGTCGCGCTGCCGAAGCGGCTGTCCGCAATCAGCCGCCGGCACGACTACACGTACGGCATCTACATCTACGGCTTCCCGGTGCAGCAGATGATCGCCCTGCTCGGCGGGGCCCGGTTCGGGATGCTCGGCTACATCGTGCTGAGCCTGCTCGGTGCCCTCCTGTTCGCCGTCCTCTCCTGGCATCTGGTGGAACGGCCCGCCCTCGGGTTCAAGACCGGCAGCGGACGCGCACGGCACCGGCGCGCGGGCCGCACCGCCAGCCCGCACGCCGTGCCGATCCCCAACCCGGTGAGCGTCAAGGGAGCCGAGGCGCGCGCCGGCCGGCACAAGGCGGGTGCCCGGCACAGCCGGTCGTCGAAGAACGCCCCCGCCACGGCAGCCACCCCGCGCCGCGCCAAGCGGCTCACCGGAACGGCGTCGTCGTTCCTGGCGGTGCCCGTACGGACCAGGAAGGACCTTCCGTTCGACCCGGTGAAGACGCCCACCTCGCACGCTCGGTCGGGTCGGTCACACCGCGCGCCGACCACCTCGACGACACCGCCCCGCTGACCACGCTGGGGCCGGAGCCAGGCTGGCTCCGGCCCCAGCACCGTCCGCAGGGGCGACCGGCTGACTCAGGCCGAGAAGTTCCGGAACAGCAGGGACGCCAGGGCGAGCGCCAACGCCAGGTTGAACACTGTGGCACTGGCGAACACCGCCACCGGTCGCCAACCCGCCTCCCGCAGCGACGCGACCCGGACCTCCAGGCCGATGCTGACGAAGGCCAGGATCAGGAACCACACGCGCAGGTCGTTGACGATGGCGATGGTGGCCTTGCCGTCCGCGCCAGTGGCGTCGAGGTACCAGGTGGCGATGACCGAGGCCGCGATGAAGCCGAGGACGAACTTCGGAAACCGCGTCCACAGCTCACCGAGGCCCGGTCGGGCCGCGCCGGGCCGCCGTTCCACCCGCAGTGTGAAGTACGCGGTGAGCGCGACCGCCACCACACCCATCAGGGCATTCTGGGTGACCTTGACGATGCTGGCGATCTGGAGCGCCTCCTCACCGGCGAGCGCTCCCGCCGCGGTGACCGCCGCCGTGGTGTCGATGTTGCCACCGATCCAGGCGCCGGCCACCGCGTCGGAGAGCCCGAACACGTCGGCCAACCAGGGCAGGACGAAGATGGACGGCAACGCGAAGACGATGACCAGACTCGCCGTGTAGGCCAACTGCTCGCGGCGCGCCCGCACGGCGCCGGCGGCGGCGATCGCCGCGCTGACCCCGCAGATCGACACCGCCGACGCGAGCAGCGCCCGCAGCTTGTCGTCGAGGCCGAACCTGCCGGCCAACCACCAGGTGAACAGGAACACCCCGCTGATCAGCAGAATCGCCTGGGCGATCGCCGGGCCGGCCGCGCTGGCGATGACGGCCAGGTTGATCGACGCCCCGAGCAGCACCAGACCGGTCTTGATGAAGAACTCGGTCCGGAACGCGGCGGCGATCCGGTCCCGCCACCCGAGCAGCGTGACGGCGACGTTGCCGAGCAGGCCGAGCAGGATCGCGTACACCGGGTACTCGATCGCCGCTCCGATGTCCTCGACGGTGGTGCCCTCGGCCCAGGCCGGGACGTTCTGCTCCAGGTAGCGGGTGAGCGCGGCGAGACCGACCACGATCAGCAGGCCGAGCACTGTCCACGCCCAGAACGCCCCGTCACGCGCCACATTTGTCGGCTCGGCGGGATCGGCTGTGGTCGACGACGTGTCGCGCTCGCTTTCGGTGGGCGGGTCGTCGGCGGAGGTGCCGGGCTCGTTGCCGGTGCGGGTCGCGTCGGCGGTCATCAGGGCACCAGCCCGGCGGGGATGGCACCGAGCAGGACCAGGGCAAGCAGGGCCAGGCCGAGGATGGTAGCCGCCCAGTCCTCGTTGAAAGCGAGCCGGGAATCTCCGGCGGTCTCCGGACTGGGCGGTGACGGATCGGTGGTCATGACGTACCTCCAGGAATGGCCCGATCCGGCCGTGGCGGGATCGGTTGAGGGCGAGCAAGGCAGGCGGGCCCCGGTGACCGCGCGAAGGCCGCCGGGCCGGTTGGACCACGGGGCGGCGCGTGATTCGGCAGCGGGGCCAGAGGAAGGGTGCGGGTGGTGCCAGCCGGTCGGTGGTCAGCGACCCGGACAGAGCTCGGAGGCGACCCGCATCAGGTCAACGGCCCGACGCGAGGTGAGGAACGGACCATCCGGCATTGGCCCATTTTCCTATCGACTCGATAGGAATTCAAGACCGTGAGCGAGATTCCTCGCCAGCCGTCGACGGCAAGTCGAGCTGGGCAACCACCCGCAGCAGGCCGGGGCCCCGACGAACCAGCCCAGAGGGGCCGGAGCCATCGCCGGCTCCGGCCCCGTCGGTACGCCCGATCCCCGCTACGGGGTCGGGTACTGGGTCAGATAGATCGGAGCACCGACCTTCGTCATATCGGCGGCGTCCCCGACGCCGTTGACCACATGGTCGATCGTGCCGGCGCTGAGGTTGACGGTCATGATGTGGTGCAGCCGCACCCCGGGCCGGCTCGGGACCTCGAAGCCGTTCTCGGTGTGGATCGACGGGTTGTTCTGGTTGAACACGTACACCCCGCCGCCGTACAGGGTGTGGTGACGCACCCGGTCACCGACCTTGTACCCGGCCCAGCCCTCGACCGCGCCGTTCATCCAGTCGGCCTGCGTCGGCGGGTCGTACGGCAGCTCGTTCTGGTAGAGGATCGTGGTGCCGTGCTCGCCGTTCCAGACCGTGTTGTAGCGCTGGAAGTGCTCGACGAAGAGGCCCGTCGCTGTCACGTGGTCGCCGTTGATGACGGCCCCGTAGCGGCCGGTGTTGGTACGCCAGCGGTCGGTGTCACCGTTGACGCCCTCGGTGAAGCCCTCGACGCCGTGATCACCACGCCACACCCAGGTGTGGTCGATGAGCACGTTGTCGCTGTTGACCTCCAGCGCGGTGTTCGTCCGCCCGATGTGCGGGCCGCCGACCCGGAAGTACACGTCGGAGAGCGTGGTCGGGTTGTGCGGGCTGCTCGCGTTGCGGCCGTGCTCACGTCCGACCCGCAGCAGGACCGGCGACTCGACGAGGCCGGCGTCGATCGTGACACCGGCGACGATCACCCCGGGAACACCGGCCACGTCCAGCGGGATCGCGCCGTTCACGGCGGTCAGCGTGGCGTGCCCGATCCCCAGCACCACGGTGTTCGGACGCCGAACCTCGATGCTGCGCGCGATGTCGTACGTGCCGGGCGTGAGCAGCAGGTGCTTGCCGCGCGCCAACTGGCTGTTGATGACGCGTACCGAGTCCGACGGCTTGGCGATGAAGAAGTCGCCGATCCCGATGGTACGCCCCGGCGTGATGCCGTCAGCCCAGGAGACGCCCCGGCTGTCGCGCTGCGCGGCGGGCACCCGCACCTGGTAGCGACCCTTGCCGTCGACAAAGAGGTAGGGCTTCTCCCGGCTCAGCGGGGTGGTCTCCAGGGTGGTGTACGGCGGGTCGGGGAACGTGGCGTCGTCCGGCGCGCCCTCGACCCCCGCGAACACCTGGTTCCACACCGCGTTGGACCAGCTGCCGACCTCACTGTTGCGGGTCAGCCACTGTTGCTGTGAACCGTTCGTCGTGGCCGGCAGCCGGGAGTCGGCGATGAACCCGCCGCTGGCGTACTGCGGGCCGGCGGTGCAGTAGTCCATCAGCGACAGACCGCCGCCGCCGATGTTCAGGCGGCGCATCGACACCGCCTGGGAGACCGCCCAGAAGTTCGCCGACGACCGGCAGTCGTCCTGGCCGGCCGCGTTGATGGTGAGCGAGAGGTTGGACAGGGTGCGCCAGAAGTTGACCAGCGCGAGGCAGTTGCCGGTGCCGCCGTCGGCGAGGCAGCGGTTGTAGACCTCCAGCTTGCCGTTGACGGTGACGTCGGTGGGCGAGGCGCCCAGGCCGGACACCTCGGTGTAGTAGCCGACCTTGGCCTGCAACGGCTGCGCGGCCGTGCCGTACGTGCCGGGCTTGAACAGGTAGGCGTGCCGCTCGGTGCCCATCTCGTTGTTGACCTGCCGGGCGTGCGCCGCGTCGAGGGTCTGCTGGATCTCGCCGACCGGCATGGACGGGTCGAAGATCGTCACGTTCGGACCAAAGTCGGGTGCGCCGTGCGTCGGGCGGCCGGCGCTGGCCACCGTGCTGGTCATCGTGGTGGCGGTGGTCAACACCAGGGCGAGCAGGAGGGTACGACCGGATCTCCGGCGTACGCGTCGGGACAGGGTTGTCACGTGGTTCGTCCTCTCCGCTGGCCGGCTTACTTCCGGCGCAGCTGGGGGCGGTGAGAGCGCTCTCTGACCCCGACGGCCGAAGGTGGTGTCGCACCGAAGGGTTGACATGTTTCTACCCCCTGAGCCGGCCGCGCGCCATGACCACGGACAAGCGAACTTCGGGCATGCGATGCGGGCCGGCTCGTTGTCAGCCCAGGCAGCACCGACGCAAGCATGCCCAGGAGGGCCTCGTGGTGGAGGCTGGTGCTGAGCGGCGCAGTTCCGTTCCCCTGAGACGTGCATCAGGCCGGGGCGCATTCATCACCGCACGGCAGACGGGTCGAAGGCCGGCCGGCCCATTCGAACGGTGACGCAGCGCCGGCCCACCCTCCTGCGGAGGGCGGGCCGGCGCGATGGCGCGAGAGGCGCGATGGTGCGAGAGGTCAGCGCACCCGGCGGCGGCCGTGGGTACCGGCGACCACACCGATGAGCAGTGTCAGCCAGATGGGGATGTTCTGCTTGCCTGGCACGACCAGCCGGCCCAGCGCGCCGATGACCAGGCCGATGATGATGGCGGCGAAAAAGCCGGAGATTTCCACGGAAAGCCGTCCTTCAAGAGAGAGATGTAGTCGACGGCTTGATTGCCCCAAGCAACCAACCCCAAAACATCCCCACCCCACCCCCACCCCAGCCCACGCGATCTTGCACTTTGTGCTGCCGCAATGCGGCTTACACCACATATGTCACCGCAGAAAATGCAAGATCGCGGGAGAGCGGGTCTCCCGCACGGCGGCAACCCCCTACGCCGTCGATCATGGAGTTGTGGTGGTGCACAGAACGGTTGTTCGCGGCTAAAGCGGCCACCACAAGTCCATGATCGACGGAGTGGGGGTGCGGGGGCGCGGGGCGGGGCGGGGGGTGCAGGGCCGGGCGGGGGGTGCAGGGCCGGGCGGGGCGGGGCGGGGCGGGGATCGGCGCTGGCGGGTCCCTCTGTTGTGCGGGGACGGGTCGGTGGTTTCCGTCCGTCGCGGTGTGCCTTTGGGTCGCCTGAGCGGCGCTAGGATGACCGCCGTGCAGTTCGGGGTGCTCGGGCCGCTCGCCGTGACCACGGACGTCGGCGAGCCGGTGGTGGTGCCCGGCACCAAGGTGCGGGCGTTGCTGGCCGATCTGTTGGCCAACCGCAACCAGGTGGTCTCGGCGGACCGCCTCATCGACGACCTGTGGGGTGACGACGCCCCCGCCAATCCGACCGGGGCCCTCCAGGTGCGGATGTCGCAGCTGCGCAAGGCGCTCAACGATGCCGAGCCCGGCGCCCGCGAGCTGGTCGAGTCCCGACCACCCGGCTACCTGCTGCGGGTCGACGCGGTCGACGTCGACCGCTTCGACGAACTGGCCCGCTGCGCCGACGTCGACAGGCTGACCGAGGCCCTCGCCCTGTGGCGCGGCGAGGCGTACGCCGACGTGGCCGACGCCGAGTTCGTGCGGGCCGAGGCGGCCCGCCTCGCCGAGCAGCGCCTCGTCGTTCAGGAGCGGTTGGCGCAGGCCCGGCTGGCCCGGGGTGAGCATGACCTGGTGGCCGCTGACCTGGCTGAGCTGGTCGCGAGGCATCCGCTGCGTGAGGGCCTGCGGGCGGTGCAGCTACGCGCGTTGTACGCGGCCGGCCGCCAGTCCGAGGCGTTGGAGAGCTACGCCGAGCTGCGGGCCCGCCTCGCCGAGGAGCTGGGCCTCGACCCCGGCCCGGAGCTGGTCGCCCTGCACCGCAGGATCCTCGAACAGGATGCCGGCCTGAACGCCCCGCCGAAGGCCGCGATCGTCCGGGGCAACCTGCCGGCCCCGCTCGACGAGTTGATCGGGCGGGACGAGGCGCTGGCCGAGCTTCGGGCGCTGCTGCCCCGGCAGCGGCTGGTCACGCTGGTCGGCCCGGGCGGCGTCGGCAAGACCCGGCTGGCCACCGAGACGGCCCGAACGGCGTCCTATCCGGACGGCGTCCGACTGGTCGAGCTGGCGCCGCTCCCGGCCGGTGACGCCCGCGTCGCCGAACAGGTCCTCGCCGCTCTGGGCGCACACGAGGCCGCCGGAACAACCCAGTCCCCCGCCGACCGGTTGGTCACGGCCCTGCGGCACCGGCAGTTGCTGCTCGTGCTGGACAACTGCGAACACGTCATCGAACCGGTCGCCGAGCTGGTCGCCCGGCTGCTGCGCGACGTGCCCGGGGTGAGCGTTCTGGCCACCAGCCGGGAGCCACTCGGGCTGACCGGTGAGCGGCTCTGGGAGGTACCCCCACTGCCGGTGCCCGACGACGGTGACCTGGACGCGGTCCGGCGCTCGGCGGCGGCCCGGTTGTTCGTCGCCCGCGCCGCCGCGCAGCAGCGCGGTTTCCGCCTCGACGGGCCGACCGCGACGGCGGTGGCCCAGCTGTGCCGCCGCCTCGACGGGCTGCCGCTGGCGTTGGAGCTGGCCGCGACCCGGGTCCGCGCGCTGGGCGTACGCGGGGTGGTGGACCGGCTCGACGACCGGTTCCGGCTGCTCACCTCCGCGCAGCGGGACGTGCCACAGCGGCAGCGGACGCTCACCGCGGTGATCGGTTGGAGCTGGGACCTCCTGGACGAGTCCGACCGGGTGGTGCTCGCCCAACTGGCGGTGTTCCCGGACGGCTGCACCCCGGAGGCTGCCGAAGAGGTCTGCCGAACCGACCTGGACGCCCTCGCCCGGCTGGTGGACCGATCGCTGGTAGTGCTCGACGACTCCGGCGCGGCCCCCCGCTACCGGCTGCTCGAATCGGTGGCCGCCTTCTGCCTGGACCGTCTCAGCGACGCCGACGAGGTACGTGGGCGGCACGCCTCCTACTACACCGAGCTGGCCGAACGCGCCGACCCCGGGCTTCGCGGGGCCGACCAGCAGCGGTGGCTGGCGCTGCTCGACACCGAGCTGGCGAACCTGCGGTCGGCGCTGGCGCACGGTGGCGGGCTGCGCCTGGCGGTCGCACTGAGCTGGTACTGGTTCCTGCGCGGCCGACTCACCGAGGCACGGCGGGCGCTGGCCGTGCCCGGCGACGCGGAGCAGGAGGCCCGCGCCGCACCCTGGCGGGTCGGCTTCGCCCTGTCGCAGGGCGAGGTGATCGCACCGGACGACGTGCGCGACGCAGTGGCCGCCGACCCGGACAGCCACGCCGCGTGGTTCGCTGCCAACGCGGTGATCGAACACGGCGACCTGGCCCTGGTCTCGGAGCTGCTACCGACCGCCGCCACCGACGCGTGGACCGAGGCGGCGGTGCTCACCTCCCTGGCGCACATCGCCCACGCCAACGGTGACCAGGCCACCCTGGAGCGCACAGCGACCCGCAGCGCCGCGCTCTTCGCCGACCTCGGTGACCGGTGGGGTCGGCTCCGGGCGACGGAGTGGGTGGGTGGGCTGGCGGATATGCGCGGCGAGCACGAGCGCGCCGCCGCGCTGCACCGGGAGGGGCTGCGCTGGGCCGAGGAGTTGGCGCTGTGGCCGCAGGTCTGCGCCGAGCTGTCCTGGCTGGCCTGGCTCGCCGTGCAGACCCGCGACTACGCCCAGGGTCGGGAACTGGCCGAGCGCGCGTACGACCTGGCGGTGGAGCAGGGCTCGCCCGGCGCGGTGATCTTCGCGGAGATGAGCCTTGGGCTGGCCGCCCGCCGCGACGGCAAGCTCGACCTGGCCGTCACCCACCTCAGCCGCCTCGCCGACCTGGGCCGGGGAGAGAGCCAATCCGCGCTCTACCTGCCGATGGTGCTGGTGGAGCTGGGCTACGCGGTCGAGCAGGGCGGCGACCCGGACGCCGCGTTGGCCCTGCACATCGAGGCGTTCGAGGTCGCCGAGGCGATGGCGACGATGCGGGACGCGGTCGGCCCGCTGGAGGGGATGGCGGCGGCGGTGCGCTCCCCCGAGGTCGCCGCCCGGCTGCTGGGCGCCGCGGCCGCCGCCCGGATCGCCACGCAGTCCCCCGCCGCGCCGGCCGAACGCGACGACACCGACCGGGTGACCGCACGCCTGAGGGCCGAACTCGGGCCGGAACGTTTCGACGCGCTGCTCGCCGAGGGCGCGCGGCTGAGCCCGGGCGAGGCCCGGGCCCAGCTCTGACCGGTGTTCAGGAGGTCACCTTCGGCTGGTACGAGGCGACGATCACGCCGCTCTTGTGCACCCGGGTGTCGACCAGGTCGAACGATGCCTTGACGTCGGCCAGCGGCGTGGTGAGGCTGGGGCCGCCCTCCAGCACCGGGTGGATCCAGAACCGGACCTCGTCCACCAGGCCCGCCCGGATCAGCTGGGCGGTGACCGAGCCGAAGCCGTACTGGATGATGTTCTTGCCCGGCTGGGCCTTGAGCGCGGTGACCGCCTCGACCAGATCGCCCTGGAGCACCTCCGTGTTGTTCCAGGTGGGGTTGGTCAGGGTGGTCGAGGCGACGTACTTCTTGACGTTGTTGAAGTACGCGGCGCCCGTGGTCGGGTCGCTCTCGTCCCTGGTCGGCCAGGCGGCGGACATGCCGTCGTAGGTGGCCCGGCCCATCAGCATCGCGTCGGCCTCCTCGGTCTGCGCCCCGGCGAGGCCGGCCGCCTCCTCGTCGAAGTACGGCATGGTCCACATCGGGTTCTCGATGACGCCGTCGAGGGTGATGTAGGTCGAGTTGACGAGCTTGCGCATCGGGATCTCCTGGGTGTCTGTCGTGCTCTCCGGTGACACCCAGAACTCTGCCGGAGCCCGCTTACGATTCGCTTCAGGTGCGCTTACCGGCGTCGTCGACGGGGCCCTGCGCCGGGTCGGCCGACGGGATCGGCAGCGCCTGCGGGGTCACCGTGCCGCCGGCCGTCGAGTGGGCCGGGGCGGGGCGGTCACCGCCGCGGCTGTGCAGCCGTCCGCGCCCGGCCGGACCGGGCCGCCGGGTCACCTCGACGGTCACCATCCGCACCGGCGGTGGCGGCGCGGTGAAACGCCCGACGCCCCACCGCACCCAGATCGGGATCCGGCCGGCGTCCGCCTCCGCGCGCAGCTTCTGCACCGTACGGGCCCGGTCGGTGTGGTCGACCTCCACCACGACGGGCGGACCGTCCGGACGGGCACACGCCACGTCGAGCACCGAGTGCCGCTGCTCCAGCGGCGGTGGCAGCGGCAGCACGCTGGGCGCGCGCCGGTAGACCCGCCAGCCCTGGGCCTCGGCCCACCGCACCACCGAGTCGATCACCCGCGCGGTGACCTCGTCGGTGTCCAGGTCGACGAAGGTGACCTCGGCCAGCCAGCGACCCAGGTCCGCGGCCAACCGCTCGTCCTGCGCCGCGACCTCCACCGGCGCAGGATAACGCCTCAGCCGACGACGGTCGCGGTCGCGGCGAGGTGCCGGGTGAGCCAGCCGGTGGTGGCCGTACGGGCCGCCTCGGCGTTGGCCCGCGACAGGAAGTCGTGCCCCTCCCCGTCGAGCACCAGGTGCCCGTGCGGCACACCCCGGTCGGCGAGGGCCTGGGCGACCTGGGCCGACTCGCCCGCCGGCACGTTGGTGTCGTTGGCGCCGTGGATCAGCAGCACCGGCACGTCCAGCCGGTCGATGTGGGTCAGCGGGGAGAGGTCGCGCAGCAGGTCGGCTTCCCGCTGCGGGTCGCCGTACTTGCTGACCGCGGCGGCGGCGATCCACGGCTCGGTGCCGGCGAAGAAGGTCCGGAAGTCGGAGATGCCGCACTCGGCGACCCCGGCGGCGAACAGACCGGGGAAGTTCACCAGCACCGCGAGGACCAGGTAACCGCCGTAGGAGCGGCCCAGGACGCCGAGCTGGCCGGGCCGGGCGACGCCGGCGGCGACGAGGAAGTCGGCGCAGCCCGCCACGTCGGCGATCGCGCCGTAGCGGCCGGCGAGGTTGTCGGCGGCGACGAACGACCGGCCGAACCCGGACGACCCACGGACGTTGGGCGCGAAGACCGCGATGCCCTGCGCCACCAGGGCCTGGAACAGCGGGTTGTAACCGGGACGCTCCTGCGCCTCCGGGCCACCGTGCAGGCTGATCGCCGTCGGCCAGGGGCCCGGCCCGGCCGGGCGGTAGAGCCAGCCGGAGAGCGGCAACCCGTCGCGGGCCCGCAGGTCGACCAGTTGCGGCGCGACACCCGCGTTGTCCGTACGCGGGACGCCCGTGTCCGGCCGCAGCGGGCGCGGCGCCCCGGTCGACGGGTCGACCAGCCACACCTCCCGGGGCTGCACCGGCCCCTGTGCGGTGAGGCAGAGCAGGCCGCCGTCGGCGGCGAAGACGGCGTCGCCGAGCACCTCGCCGGGGGCGGCGACGGCCCGCTGCACACCGCTGGCGAAGTCGAGCAGGCTCAGCTCGCTGCGCCCGCCGTAGGTGTTCCACAGCAGCGCGCCGCGCTGACCGTCCGCGCTGGGCGTGACGTGTTCCAGCTCGGCGTCCGGTCGTCCGGCGAGCCGGGTCGGCGGCTGCTCCGGTCGGGTCAGGTCGACCCGTACCAGCGCGGCGAGTTCGGAGTACGCGTCGGTGCGGGCCAGCACGCTCGTTCCGTCCGGGCCGAACCAACCCTGGTCGGTGCTGCCCCGCCCGGTGTCCGGGCAGAGCCGCCGGCGGACGCCGGTGGCCACGTCGAGCACCTCCAGCCAGCGGGCGTTACGGGGGCCGCGGCGCAGCAGCGCGGTGCCCGCGTCCGGGGTCACGTCCAGGAGGGTGAGCAGGTCGCCCTGGGCGAGCACCCGCCGGTGCCCGGTGGCCGCGTCGACAAGCAGGGCCTGCCCGTGCTCGTCGGTCTCGGTGACCGCCAGCACCGCGCCGTTCGGCAGCCAGCCGGCCAGCGCGGCGCTGCGGCGGCCGAACCCGGCAATCTGGTGGCGTCGCGTGCCGTCCGGGCGCAGCACCCACAGCTCGGTGCGGGGCGCGCCACCGGGGGCGACGACACAGGCCAACCACTGGCCGTCCGGGGACCAGCTCAGCGCGAGAACCGGTTCGTCGCCGACGGGCAGCGCGACGGGCGCACCCGCGTCGACCTCGCAGACCCAGACGCCGGGCGTGCCGGCCCGGTCGGAGAGGAACGCCACCTGGCGGCCGTCGGGGGACGGCGCGGGGGCGAAGTCCTCGCTGATCGGCACCGGTGGTGACACCGGCCGGTGGCTCGCGGGTCGGGGCCGCCGGGTGGTGCGCGGCGGCTCAATCCGTACGCTCATCTAAACCCCGATCCGCTGCAACCAGAGCTCCAGCAGTCCCAGCTGCCAGAGCGCGTTGGAGCCCAGCGTGGTCCGCCGGGCGTTCGGCGCGTCCAGTAACTCCTCCAGGTAGTCCTTGCGGAACAGGCCCCGCTCGCGCGCCGGCCGCGCGGTCAGCGCGTCCCGCACGTCGTCGAGCAGTGGACCGGAGAGGTGCCGGATGGCGGGCACCGGGAAGTAGCCCTTCGGCCGGTCGATCACCTCGTCCGGGACGATGCCCCGACTCGCGGCCTTCAGCACCCCCTTGCCGCCCTGCGCGAGCTTCATGCTCGGTGGGCAGGCAGCGGCCAGCTCGACCACCTCGTGGTCGAGGAACGGCACGCGGGCCTCCAGCCCCCAGGCCATCGTCATGTTGTCGACCCGCTTGACCGGGTCGTCGACAAGCATCACCAGGCTGTCCAGGCGCAGCGCCGCGTCCAGCGCGGTGTCCGCGCCGGGCGCGCCGAAGTGCGCGGCGACGAACTCCAGGCTGGCGTCCTGGTCGAGCATCCACTCGGGCGCCAGGTGCCCGCCGAGCGCCTCGTGGCGACGATCGAAGAACACCCGGGCGTACGCCTCGACGGCGTCCGCGCGGGCCACGTTGGCCATCGGCGGGTACCAGTCGTAGCCGGCGAGGATCTCGTCGGCGCCCTGTCCGGACTGCACCACTGTGATGCGCTGCGAGACCTCCTCGGAGAGCAGGTGGAACGCGACGCAGTCGTGGCTGACCATCGGCTCGCTCATCGCCGCGATGGCCCGGTGCACGGCGGGCACGAACCGCTTCGCGCCGATGCGGATCTGCTGGTGGTCGGTGTCGAAGTGGCGGGCCATCAGGTCGGAGTAGTGGAACTCGTCGCCGCTCTCCCCCGCCGCCGCCTCGAAGCCGATGCTGAAGGTGGCCAGGCCGGTCTGGCCCTGCTCGGCCAGCAGGGCGACGATCAGACTGGAGTCGAGACCGCCGGAGAGCAGCACGCCGACCGGCACGTCGGCGACCATCCGCCGTCGTACGGCGGTGCGCAACGCCGCCATGAGCCGTTCCTGCCACTCGTCGGCGGACATGGTGGGGGCGGCGGCCCGGTTGAACTGCGGCCGCCAGTAGGTGGTGTCGGCGCTCCGGCCGTCCGCGGTGATCACCCGGACGGTGGCCGGCGGCAGCTTCCGGACCCCGGCGAGGATCGTGCGCGGTGGCGGCACCACCGAGTGGAAGCTCATGTAGTGGTGCAGGGCCACCGGGTCGAGGTCGGTGTCCACCTCACCGGCGGCGAGCAACGCCGGCAGGGTCGAGGCGAAGCGCAGCCGGCCCGGCCCCTCGGCCAGGTAGAGCGGTTTGATGCCGAGCCGGTCCCGGGCCAGCACCAGGGTGTGCGTGGCCAGCTCGACCAGGGCGAACGCGAACATCCCGTAGAACCGTTCGACGCAGGCCGTCCCCCACCGGTGGTACGCCTTGAGGATCACCTCGGTGTCCGAGGTGGACCGGAAGGAGTAGCCGGCGGCGGTCAGCTCGTCGCGCAGCTCCCGGTAGTTGTAGACGCAGCCGTTGAAGACCACTGCCAGACCCAGCTCGTGGTCGACCATCGGCTGGGCGCCCGCGTCGGACAGGTCGATGATGCGCAGCCGGCGGTGAACCAGGGCCACCGACCCCTGCTGCCACCGACCCTCGCCGTCCGGGCCACGGGAGGCCAGGGCGGGGAGCATCCGCTCGACGGCGGCCAGGTCCGGTGGCGCCCCGTCGAGGCGGAACTCGCCTCCGATACCGCACATGGCTCACACCTCTCATCGGCTGGATCCGCTGGGGGCGCTGACCGGTCCAGGCTTGGCGGACCGGGTTGCGTCCCGATGACGGGTGGGTCAAGCGTCGGTTACGCCGACGGTTCGTCGGCTCCACCGAGCAGCCAGGTGTCCTTCGAACCGCCGCCGCGCGACGAGTTGACGATCATGCTGCCGGCCGGCGCCACCCGGGTCAGCGCCACCGGCGCGACCTCGGCGGTGTCACCGAGGAACACGAACGCCCGCAGGTCGACGTGGCGGGGAGCCAGCGCGGTGCCGTCGAAGACCGGGTGGGTGGTCAGCGCGATCATCTCCTGGGCGATCCACCGGTGCGGGGCAGCGAGGATCTGGTCCCGGACGGCGTCCAACTCCTCCGCCTCGGCGCGGGGGCCGATCACCACCCGGTCACCGCCGTACCCGTCGACCGGCTTGAGGACCAGTTCGTCGAGCCGGCCCAGCACCTCGGCCCGCTGTTCGGGCAGCCCACACAGGTACGTCGGCACGTCCCCGAGCAGCGGCTTCTCGCCCAGGTAGTACTCGATCAGCCGGGGCACGTACGCGTACAGCGCCTTGTCGTCACCGACGCCGTTGCCCAGCGCGTTGGCCAGTGTGAGCCGCCCGGCGTGCACGGCGGCGAGCAGCGGCCAGCCCAGCGGCACCCCGTCCGCGCCGGGCGCGTGCAGCAGCGCCTCCTCGTCCATCCGCAGGTAGATCACGTCGACCTCGCGGCGGCAGCCCTCGCGGACCAGCCGGACCCGCCCCTCCTCCACCAGCAGGTCGCTGGTCTCGGTCAGCGGCACACCCATCTCGTCGGCAAGCAGCCGGTGCTCGAACCACGCCGGATCACCGGGGCCGCTGCTGAGCACCACCACGGCGGGGTCGTCGGCCGCGGCGGGCGCGGCGGCGACCAGCGCCCGGTACAGCATCGCCGGCGTCTCGTCGGCGGGCAGCAGATCCGCCGGTACCGGCAGCTCCGGCAACACCGCCTGGGTCAGCCGACGGTTCTGCACCGCGTAGCCGATCCCGGAGGGCACCCGCAGGTTGTCCTCCAGCACGTACCACCCGCCGTCCGGGTCCCGGACGAGGTCGGTGCCGGACACCTGGGCGCGGGTGCCCCGCCGGCCCATCAGCGCCCCGGTCGGGCGCAGGCCGGGTGAGGACTCCACCACCCACGCCGGCACCACACCGTCGGCCACCACCGCCCTATCGGCGTAGACGTCACGCAGGAACGCGTCGAGGGCGCGGGCGCGTTGCACCAGGCCGGTACGCAGGGTCCGCCAGTCGGCGGCGGGCACCACCCGGGGCACCAGGTCGACCGGGAAGAGCCGGGTGCTCGCCTCGCCGGCCACGCTGAACGTCACGCCCCGGGCCCGCTGCTCCTCGTCCCGGTCGTGTTCGCGTCGACGCAGGGCCCCGGCGCCGAGTTGGCGTAGGGCAGCGAGCATCGGGGCGTACGCCGGCTGCGGTCCGGCCGGTCCGAAGACCTCGTCGCCGGCGTCGGCGTACGTGGGCAGCGCCGGCGGCGTCGGCGTACCCGGCAGCGGCCCGCGGACCCGACCCCGGGTCTCGTCGAGCAGCAGGTCGACCACGTCGGCCAACCGGCCCCGTCGTTCGTACGCCCGCCGCTGCCGGGCGGCGGAGCTGCCGCGTTCCAGCGCGTACCGAGTCAGCTCGCTGACCTGTTCCCAGTCCCCGGTCGCCTCCAACTGTGGGCGCAGGTCGCTCACCAGGCGGCGGACCGCCTGGGCGGCCGGCACCGGTCGGGCCGACCGGGGCAGGTCGAGCAGGTCACCTTCCAACCCCGAGCGGGCCGCCCGCCACACGGCGGCGCGCAGCACCGGTGGTCGCACGGCCGTACGCTCCACCCCGGCGCGCAGGGCGGCGACCTCCCGTCGGACGAGCGCCCGGAACAGACCGGTGAGCAGGACGATGGTCTCCACGTCGGCGTTGGCGTCGGTGATCCGCAGCTCCACTGTGGGCACGTGCGCCGACGGTCGGACGTCGAAATAGATCATGGCGGGGTCGGTGATGGTCTCGGAGGAGATCAGCTCGGCGACCAGCGCCTCGTGGTCCGCGGCGCTGGTCACCTCGCCCGGGTCACCGGCGGTGGGCCACCGCTGCCAGACCAGGGACCGCACGCTGGCGTAGCCGCTGTCCTGGCCCATCCAGTACGGCGAGCTGGTGGAGAGGGCGAGCAGCACCGGCAGCCACGGCTGGACCCGGCGGGTGACCGCCACCGCCAGGTCCCGGTCGGAGACGCCGACGTGCACCTGCGCTCCGCAGATCAACTGCTCCCGGGCGAGCATCTGGTACTCGTCGAGCATCCGCCGGTAGCGGGAGGTGGGGGTGACGCTGGGATCGCCGTCGGCGCGCAGCGGCACCGTACCGGCCGCCACGATGCCCAGACCGGCCCGGTCGGCGACCTGGACGGCCGCCTGACGCAGCCCGGTCAGCTCGGCGCGGATCTCGTCCAGGGTGCGGCAGACCGCGGTGTTGGTCTCCACCACGCTGCGGTGCAACTCGGCGGTGAACGAGGCCGCCGGCAACCGGTCGAGCAACTCCCCGGCGCGGGGCACCAACTCCCGGGTGTGCAGGTCGACGACGTGGAACTCCTCCTCCACCCCGATCGTGGCCAGGTCCGCCGGGTCACCGTCGTCCAGCGACAGGACCGGATTCGGACGGGGGGCGGGCAGCGTCCGGCCGTTGCCGGACCGGCTGACCGGCTCGTCGTACGTCGGCGCGTTCGTGGTGTTGTCGGCCATGGTCACCCCGGTTCGCGTGTCGGTGGTCTGGCTGTCCGACGAGCGTTCCCAGGGTTGGTACCGGGGGTGTTTCCGGCGCGTTAAGGTGACGCGCCCGTTCTGTCCGCGCTGCTCAGCGCTGCGCGTCCCGGTACTCGATGGTCGCGGCGACCCGGTTGGCGGTGGCGGCGCCCAGTTCCCGTTCGGTGAGCCACAGCCCCAGATCGAGGCCGGCCGACAGCGCGCCAGCGGTGACCCGGTCACCGTCGTCGACCACCCGCTCGTCGACGACGCTGACGTCGTGGGCGCGCAACTCGTCGTACGCGTTGCGGTTGGTGGTCGCCCGCCGGCCGGTCAGCAGGCCGGCGGCGGCGAGTAGCAGCGCACCGGTGCACACCGACGCCATCCACTGCGCCGATGCCGCCACTGCGGCCAGCTTCGCCGGCAGCACATCGCGCTGCGCCTGCGCCCAGGCACCCTCGGGTGCCCGGTTCAGCCATCCGCCACCCGGGACGATCACGCCTTCTGCCTGACCCAGCACCTCGGGCACCTGGAGTTGGACACCACGCATGCTGGTGACCAGCCCCGATCGTTCGACCGCGACCAGCGCCACGTCGAAGCCAGCCATCGACAACACCTCGAACGGTCCGAAGACGTCCAGTTCGTCGAAGCCGTCGAACACCACGATCTCGATCCGCATACGGCCCAGGATCTCCTGCCGACCGGGCGGCGGCGAGTGGCATCCTTGCCACCATGCGTAAGCATCCTGCCAAGCATCGGGTCGTCGTCCTCGCCCTACCCCGGGTTGTCGCCTTCGATCTGACCATCGCGACGCAGGTGTTCGGCCATGAGGGCCACGGCCGGTACGCGATGACGGTGTGCGCAGTGGACGGTGGTTCGGTGTCCACCACCACCGCGGGCCTGGAGCTGACCGTCGCCGCGACGCTCGACGCGCTCGACGACGCCGACACGGTGATCGTGCCCGGATTCCGCCGTGGCCCGGCACCGCCGCGTGCCCTCGATGCGTTGCGGCACGCACACCGCCGTGGCGTCCGCATCGCGTCGATCTGCACCGGCGCCTTCGCGCTGGCCCAGGCCGGTCTGCTCGACGGCCGCCGCGCGACGACCCACTGGGCGCACGCCGATGCGCTCGCCCAGGAGCATCCAGGGATCGTCGTGGACGCGAGTGCGCTGTACATCGACGAGGGTCAGGTGATCACCAGCGCCGGACTCGCCGCCGGTCTGGACATGTGCCTCTATCTCGTCGGCCGCGACCACGGGCAGGCTGCCGCCATCCAAAGGGCTCGCCACATGGTCACACCGCTGCACCGAGCCGGTGGTCAGGCCCAGTTCATCCCGGTCGGCGTTCCGGGTGAGGACGACGAGTTGGCCGAGATCATCACGTGGGCGAGCAGCAACCTGCACCGCCCGATCACCGTCGCGGACCTTGCCCGGCAGGGTGTGATGTCCAGCCGTACGCTGCACCGCAGTTTCCGGAGCCGGTTCCGGATGAGCCCACGAGCGTGGCTGATCCAGCAACGGCTGCGGGCCGCCTGCGCCCTGCTGGAGAACGGCGGGATCACCATCGACGAGGTCGCACGGCGTACCGGCCTGGGCACGGCGACAAACCTCCGCGCGCATTTCCAGCGGGCTTTCGCCACCACCCCTACCGCGTACCGGCGGGCCTTCACACAGTGACCGTCCGACGGTGGCCGTGGCGCGGTGGTGGTGACAGCCGGTGATGTCGGGGTGTCCCACCGGCCTGGACACCCCGACATCAGCAGTCTCGATTCGATCAATCCCGGTCAAGGAGCCGCCGGGGTCACCGCATGTTGGCCACCACGAATGGCGCGTGGCCGTGCAGGTAGTTGGTCCACCCACCGGTCACCGGCGCTCCCGGGCTGAGCAGGTTGGTGGTGTCGGTGCCGACGTCGAGCTTCCAGGCCGTCCAGGAGACGCCGTTCGCCTTCATCCAGTCGATCCAGGACTGCGCCTCCGGCAGGCAGGCCCGGCCGTCGAGACCGCCATCGGCGTTGCTGGCCCCCCACTCCGTGACGAACAGCGCCAGACCCGCACGGATCGCCGCATCGCCCTTGGCACGCAGCGACGCCCCGTGCGTGCAGGAGTAGAAGTGCAGGGTGTACATCAGGTTGGTGCCGGTGACCGGGCTGGCCGCCGCGACGTCCACGTCCTGTGACCAGGTCGGGGTGCCGAGCACGACGATGTTGTCCGGGTCGGCGGCGCGGATCGCGGACACCACGGCCTGGTGGTACGGCTTGATGACGTTGGTCCAGCTGACCTGGAGTGGCTCGTTGTAGGGCTCCCAGATGACGTTGGGCAGGTGGCCGTACCGGCGGGCCAGGTCACCGAAGAACGCCACCGCCTGGGACTGGTTGTTCTGCGCCTCGTGCGCGTGCCAGTCGACGATCACGTAGACCCCTGCGGTGACCGCGTTGTTGATGATGGTCTCCACCTGCGCGCGGGCCTTGTTCGGGTCGCTGAGGTACGCCCCCGCCGGCTCCACCCCCATGGCCGCGCGGATCACCTGGAGGTTCCAGTTGTCCCGCATCCAGCGCAGCGCGGAGAGGTTCTCGGCGTACGGGGCGGTTTCCCAGTTGAGCCACATGCTGCTGATGCCCCGTAGCTGCACCCGCGCGCCGTTCTTGTCGCACATCGTCGTGCCGCAGACCCGCAGTTGCCCGTGCCGCTCGACCGGCGTGCCGGTGGTCGGCGGCGGGGTGGTGGGCGGCGGGGTGGTGGGCGGCGGGGTGGTCGGGGGCGTGCCACCGCCGCAGGACGCGCCGTTCACAGTGCAGTTGAGCGGGGTGCCGGTGCCGTTGGCAAGGAAGCCGAACGACGTCGACGCGCCGGCACCCAGAGTGCCGTTCCACACCACGTTCCTGAAGGTGTAGTGGCTGCCTGAGGTCGTCTGCTCGGCGTTCCACGACTGGTTGATGCTCGTGCCGGCCGGCAGGTCGAACTCGACCCGCCAACTGGTGATCTGGGCGGACGTGTTGTTGGTGACGGTGACCTGCCCCTGGTAGCCGTTGCCCCAGTTGTTGGTCACGGAGAACACGGCGGTGGCCGCGCTGGCCGGGGTGGCGGCGGCCAGGGCCGCCCCACCGGCGAGCAGGCCGGTGACGGCCAGGGTCGTGACAAGTCTCAGTGTGCGCATGCGGAACCCGCTTCGGATCGACGGTGGTGGTCTGAGGCGGGGCGGCGCCTGGGCGCACAATATCGATCAATGACTATGGGAGCAAGGTGGGAGCAGTGGCCGGAGGGCTCGGCACGGGGGCCCCACACCAGGCCCCGGCCCCGATCAGGCCCCCCGGCGCTCAGGAGGCTCGGCGCTCAGGAGGCTCGGCGTACCCGGTAGGCAAGGTGGGTGACGCCGTCGCCCTCGACGACGCTGAACGGGCCGTCCAGCTGAAGTGGGGCGATCTTCAGGTCGCCGAAGAGCGGGACGCCGGCACCGAGCAGGACCGGGACGAGGTCGACGTGCACCTCGTCGAGCAGGCCGGCCTCGACGAGGCCGGCTGCTCCGGCCCTCAACCCAAGGTCGAAGCCGGCGCACCGTCCTCGACACGTCGGCCGAGCCTTCCCCCAGTGTCGACCGAAGCCGTCAGGGCCGTAGGGCGTTGAGCACGAGGTCGGCGTACCGGCGCCACACCGCCGGGTCGCGCTCGTCGAGCACGATGAGCTGCCGGACCGCTCCGCAGAGGATCACCCGGATGTCCTGCTCGCCGGCGTCCGGGCGGATCCTCCCGGACGCTCGGGCTGCCGCCACCAGCTGCCCGATCAGGGCCAGGATGCGCGCGGCGGGCACCAGCCTGCCCTCGAAGAACGCGTCGGCGAGGACCCGGTCGCGGGCGAGGCGTCCGAACAGGTCGGGCACGAAGGAACACCACTCCCGGTACGCGTCGGCGCCGTCGAGCGCCGCCCGGACGCGCTGCTCCAACTCCTGGAACTGCCGCTGGACGACCGCGACGATCAGGTCATCCTTGCTGGGGTAGCTGCGGTAGACCGTCGCGCGTCCCACTCCGGCCCGCTCCGCCACCTGCGGCACCGTCACCTGGAGGCCCTGCTCGGTGAAGAGCTCCCGGGCGGCGGTGATGACCCGCTCGTGGTTGCGACGGGCGTCCAGACGCCGATGGGGAGTCTCCGGGTCGCTCGGCGTCGGTGGGGTCATGGCCTCAGTCTGCCCGCTCGGTCTCGTCGGTCAGCAGCGGCTCGTCGCCGTACACGGTGGTGAGTTCGACGTTGAGCACCGTGGCCACCCGTCCGAACGACCAGTAGTAGCCGATCACCTGGAGCACCTCGACGATCTCGCGCTCGCTGAGGATGTGCCGCACCTGGTCGAAGAGGTCGTCGGAAACGCGTGGCGACCGCACCACCTCGGCGGCGAACCGGATGAGCGTCCGGTCGTACGCCGGAAGGCCCGGGTTGTCGATGTCCCGGCTGCTGATGATCTCGCGAGTGCGCTGGTCGACGCCGGCCGCCTCGGACAAAGGGCCGTGCTGGGCTGCCACGAACTCGCACCCGGCGTACTGGGCCACCGTCAGGATGACCAACTCCCGCGAGCGGGCGGGCAGCTCCAACGAGGTGAACTGCGCCCTCGCGAGCTGGATGAAGAGCTTCACGGTGCCGATCGAGTGGGTCATCATCTTGACCATCGGATCGGGCGGCAGGGCGGACAGGAAGTCGCGGACGTCGGTGGGAATCGCGTTCGGGTCGGGGTCGGTAAGGCGGGGCATGACTCTCTCCTGTTTCTGGTCGTCGAGGTGGGTCAGGCGGGCAGGTCGAAGCCCGTTTCGCTGAGGTGGCGGAACCGACCGTCCTCGGCGTACGACCCGAAGATGGCGATCTCCCGCTTGGCGGTCGACCCGTCGGCCATGGTGATCTCGAAGACGTGTCGTTCGGCGTAGCGGAGACCGTCGCGCAGCTCGTCGAGGACCCGCACGGTGCCGCTGACGATCTGACCCCGTACCTGGGTCACCATCTCGACGAATCCGGCCCGGTCGAGGGTCTCGCCGTCGCTGCGGTGGGTGTAGTCGGGGGCGTAGAACTCGTCGAGCGCCTCGGTCAGGTCGCGCGTCGGCTCGAAAACCACCGCACGCAGGGCGTCGCTGATCAGTACCGGTTTCATGGGGCTCCTCGTGGGTCACAGTGGGACACATCCGGACTCGTGGGTCCGCTTAATCTCCACCGTACCGGACTCCCGAGTCCACTTCCCGGTGAGTGTCGTCACGTACCCCGGGGAGCGGCTGTGCCCGCCACGGCGGGTGCGGGTCCGCCGCTCCGGTCGTAGCGTGGGGCGCATGCGAACCACCACGCTGGGCAGCACCGGACCCGAGGTCGGCGTCATCGGCCTCGGCTGCATGGGCATGAGCCACGGCTACGACATCACCGGCCCTCGCGACGACGACACGTCGATCGCCGTCATCCGCCAGGCACTGGACCTGGGCGCGACGCTGATCGACACGTCCGACGTGTACGGGCCGTACACCAACGAGGAGCTGGTCGGGCGGGCGCTGGCCGGCGGGCACCGGGAGCGGGCCGTGCTGGCCACGAAGGTCGGCCTGGTGGCCACCTCCCCCACCGGCGGCCCCGGCAACTCACCGAAGATTGGCAACAACGGCCGCCCGGAGCACATCCGGGCGGCGATCGACGAGAGCCTGCGCCGGCTCGGCACCGACCACGTCGATCTCTACCAGCTGCACCGGGTCGACCCGGAGGTGCCCATCGAGGAGTCCTGGGGCGCGATGGCCGAGGTCGTGGCGGCGGGCAAGGCCCGGCATCTCGGGTTGTCCGAGGTGACTGTCGCTCAGATCGCGCGGGCCCAGGCGGTGCACCCGGTCGCGTCGGTGCAGTCCGAGCTGTCGCTGTGGACGCGCGACCCGTTGGCCGAGGTGTTGCCGTACTGCGGCGAGCAGGGCATCGCCTTCCTGCCGTTCTCCCCGCTCGGTCGCGGTTTCCTCGCCGGCCGGTTCACCTCGTTCGACGACCTGCCCGCCGACGACTTCCGGCGTGGCCTGCCGCGCTTCCAGCAGGACGCGCTGCGCGCCAACCTCGCCATCGTCGCCCGGGTCCGGGAGATCGCCGACCGGGCCGGCGTCAGCCCCGCGCAGGTCGCCCTCGCGTGGGTGGTCGCCCAGGGTGACCGGGTCGTTCCGATCCCCGGCACCAAGACCCCGAAGTACCTGGTGGACAACTGCGCTGCCGCTGACGTGCGGCTCAGCGCCGAGGACCTGGCGGACCTGGACGCGCTGCCCGCTCCCGAAGGTGGCCGCTACTAGTCCTGCCGCTCTGACGGCCCGGCACCACGCGGCCGGGCCGCCACCGGCGGGCCGAACCTGACCCCGACACCTGGCGAGTAGAGCACGCTCACCGGTGGCCCGACCTGCGCCGGCAGCCCGGCGGCGGCGACCAACTCGTCATCGAGGTGCAGCACCTCGGCCCGGTGCAGTGGCCAGCTCGGATGCCAGTTCGGCAGGTGCAGCGTGCGCCCGTAGGCCCGGGTGTGCAGCCCCCAGCGGGCGGTGACGAAGTGTTCCAGCGGGGTCGGCTCGACGATCCGCTCCCCTACCCGCACCACCATCCGGCTCGACGCGCCCGCCGGCCCCGGCCACCGTCGCCGGCAGCGGTAGGTGCGACGGTCGCCGTCGCGATCCAACCGCATCGACGACCAGAGGTACGGCAGGCGCAGCGTCGCCCGCGCCACCAGCACCGGCACCAGGCGGGACGCGTCGAGCGACCGGAACACGACCGCTCGTCGGCCGGCGTCGTCGATGGAGTAGAGCCGGACGTTGGTCTCTGCGAACGTGCCGAAGTACGGCACCCCCGGGCCACGGCCGAAGCCCAGCCCGACCATCCGGAAACCGATCAGGCCCACGTAGCTGACCCCGTCCACGGTGTCCGGACGGGTGCCGGCGGGCAGCAACGGCGCGACGAGGGCCGGAGCGACGGCCCAGTGCAGGAAGGTGAGGTCCTCCCAGCGCTGCCGCAGCAGCGTCCAGGGAAACGCCTGCCGGGGTGCGTGGTCTACCGGTTCGGGGTGCACGCTCCCCATCGTGGCTCAGACGGTGGGCCGGCGTGACCCCAGGCGGGCGCCGATGGTCAGCACGCCTCGTAGGACGGTCGGCGGCCCCGGGCATCGGCACGCCGGTCCGCCGTACGCTTGATGGAGCACAAGCGTTCAGAACAGGTGTTTCGGGGAGGAACTGGGCGTGACGCAGAGCGACGCGGAGCTGGTGGTGCTCGCGCAGGCCGGAGACCCGGCCGCGCTGGGGGCGCTGCTGGCCCGGCACGAGGCCGGGATGCGGGCCGTCGCCCTGAGCGTCCTCGGTTACGGGCCGGACGCCGAGGACGCGGTGCAGGACACCATGGTCGTCGCCCTGCGTCGCATCGGCGAGGTCCGCGACCCGAGCGCCGTCGGCCCCTGGTTGCGAGCCATCGTCCGCAACAACAGCAGGATGGCGTTGCGCGGGCCCAGGGCCCTCCCGGTCGCCGAACCCGAGTGGTTCACCCGCCCCGCCGACACACCCACCCCGGAGGAGGCGCTGGACCGGGCCGCGACGAGCGACTGGTTGTGGCACTCCATCGGGCAACTGTCCGAACCTGACCGGCTCGTCACCCTGCTGCGGTACTTCAGCGACGCGTCCTCGTACGAGCAGATCGCGGCCGTGTGTGGCGTGCCGGTCGGCACCGTCCGCAGCCGCCTCAGCCACGCCCGCCGGGCGCTCGCCGGCGGCCTGCGGACGACGGCGGACGCCGCGCACACGGACGTCGCCGCCTCGAACGACTCGCGGTGGCGGGCGGGCCGCGACATGATCACCACGGCGATGGGCGGTAACTTCGAGCGGGTGGTCCGCGAGAGCTGGTGGCCGGACGCCGAGATGATCGTGCCTGGCGGCCCACGCGGTGGCCGTGACCTGGCGATCAGCGGCATGGACCGCGACCTGGCCGCCGGGGTACGTCAGCGGCTGCGCAACGTGGTGGGCAGCGGCGACGTGCTGATCTGGGAAACGGACCTGATCAGCCCACCCGACGACCCGGAACACTGCCCACCCGCGGCACTGTGGTTGCAGGTGCTGCGCGAGGGCCGCGTACGCCAACTCACCCTCTTCCACCCCGTGCCCGCGCTGGTCTGAAAAAACTTTCTCCGACCGAGCGAACTTTCCCCGCGACCCGCGCATCTGGTCTGCGTCATGCACCAGTTGCCGTGTCGGCGGACGCCGCGCGGGTCTCGGATCGGGAGATAGTTCATGGGTTTCACCAGCCACGACGTCAGCGCCCTCGCACCCGGTGCCCACACGTTCACAGTGGATGGCGTTCGGCAGGTCTACCACGTCGCCGGCACCGGCCCGGTCTGCGTAGCGCATTCGGGTGGCCCGGGCATCGAGTGGGCGTATCTGCGCACGCCCAGCCTTGAGACGCACTTCACGATGGTCTACGTCGAGCCGGTGGGCACTGGCGCGTCGGGGCAGCTCGACAACCCCGCCGATTACCGTCTCGACACGTATGTCCGGTTCCTGCACGCCGTCGTCGAGCACCTCGGCGAAGACCGGGTGTACCTCCTCGGGCACTCGCACGGTGGCTTCGTCGTCCAGCGGTACGCGCTCGCCCACCCGGACCGGATCTCCGGCCTCGCCCTGTACGACACCTCACCCGTCACCGGCGCCGAGTTCTGGGGCGAGGCCATGGCCGGCCTCGCCGCCTACCCGCAGCGGCACCCGGACCGGCCGGAGGCAGCGGCGGTCCCGGCTGCCTTTGCGCAGATCGGCGGCGCGACGGACGACGAGTCGCTGGGGGCCGCACTGCGCGCCGCCCTGCCGGTGTACTTCGCGGACTTCTGGGACCGACAGGACGAGTTCGCCCCGTTTCAGGCGGCTGTCCGGATCTGGGCGACGCCGGCCGGCGCGCAGGACCCCACGCCCTTCGACGTGCGGGAGAACCTCGGTGAGATCACAGTGCCCGTCGTGGTGATCGTCGGGACGTACGACTTCATCTGTGGTCCTCGCTGGGCCGAGCAGTTGCACGCGGGGCTTCCGGACTCGCGACTGGTGACGCTGGAGCGAAGCGGACACTTCGCGCACATTGAGCAGCCGGTGGAGTTCACCGACGCCGTAGCGGAGCTGCTGAAGCGTTGACCCACAGCGGTGCCGCCCGCCCGAGGTCCGTTCGTCACAGCGGGCAGACCTCGGGGTGCGGGTGCGTTGCACGGTCATAAGCTGATCGCTTTGCTGCACCGTGACGTAGAGGAGACCGCCGTGAGCCAGACCGAACGGATGGATTCCGTCGACGAGTGGAACGTGGCCGAGGACGACGGGGTGCTGGACGCCTCCGACACCCTCGACGACGACCGGGTCGGCGACCCCCTCGACACCGGCATCATCGCCGAGGACCACTGGACGGCGGCAAACCGGTTCGGCACCACGCCGGCCGAGGAGCGGGCGGGTGAGTCCCTGGAGCAGCACCTCGCCCAGGAGGTGCCGGATGTGGACCCGTACGCCGAGGGTGGCGACGACGAGGACGAGTTGACCCGCCGGGGGTACGAGGCGGAGGCACGCGCCGGCCGTCTCGTCGCCTACGACGAGGGCGTCCGCGAGGACGACGAGGCCGAGTCGGTGGCGTGGGACGCCGGCATCGACGCGGGTGCCGCCAGCGCGGAGGAAGCGGCGATCCACCTGGTCGAGGACCCGGACGGGCCCGGCGACGGTCCGTTGCGCTGACGCCGTACCCGCCGCGCTCGGCACCCGGTGGGATGACGAGCGCGGCGGGGTCGGTCAGTGGATGACGACGGGCGTCCTGACCTGCTCGCCCTGCGGGTCGTCGAGCTGCGCCGGCTGACGTCGGCGCGGCAGGAACGCCGCCGGGATGATCGTGAGCACGACCAGCGCGAACGCGACCCAGAACGTGCTCGCGAACGACTTGGCGGCGAAGTCCAACCCGCGCTCGATGATCGACGGGTCCACCGGCATCTGCTGGAGCAGCTCCGGCCGCTGCTGGGAGGCGATGGCCAGCCCGGCTTCGGTGATCGGCTTGCCGCTCTCGTCCACCAGCCCGGGGATCGGCCGGGAGCCGTTGAGCTCGTTGGTGAGGATCACCGACATCACGGCTGCGCCGACCGAACCGCCGATCTGCTGGAGGATGTTGACCAGCGTCGAACCGCGGGCCACCTCCTGTGCCTGCAACGTCCGCAGCGCCGACGTCATGATCGGCATCATCGTGCCGCCCATGCCCAGACCCATCACGAACAGCGAACCGCCGAGCAGCCAGTACGAGGTCTGCGGGTCGACCTGGGTGAAGCCGAAGAACCCGACGACGATGAGCCCCAGCGCGAACGGGACGGTACGCCCGATCGGCACCCGGTCGGCCAACGTGCCGGCGATCGGCATCGTGATCATCGCGCCGATGCCCTGCGGGGCCATCAGCAGGCCGGCGGCCAGCGTCGACTCACCGCGCACCTGCAGGAAGTAGCTCGGGAACAGCAGGCCGGCGCCCATGAACGCGATGATGAACACGAACATCGTCACTGACGCGATGGTCAGACTGCGGTTGCGGAACAGCCGCAGGTCGAGCAGCGGGTGCCGGGGCTTGAACGAGTAGAGCACGAACGCCACCACCAGCGCGCCGCCGACCAGCATCGGGGCCCAGACCTTGGCCTCGGCGAAGGTGCCCGCCTCCGGCAGGGACGAGACGCCGTAGAGGAACAGCGCGAGACCCGGCGAGAGCATGAGCATGCCGACGAAATCGAACGACTCGGACGGCTCGGGCGCGTCCTTCGGCAGCGCGAACTGCGCGTAGATAAGGGCGATCAGGCCGATCGGCAGGTTGATCAAGAAGATCCAGTGCCAGCTCGCGGTGTCGATCAGCCAACCACCGAGGATCGGGCCGCCGATCGGTCCCAGAAGCATCGGGATGCCGAGGACGGCCATCAACCGACCGATCCGGTGCGGACCGGCCGCCCGGGTCATGATGGTCATGCCCAGCGGCATGAGCATGCCGCCACCGAGGCCCTGCAGGACCCGGTAACCGATCAGCTCGCCGATCGTGTCGGCCATGGCGCAGAGCCCCGACCCGATCGTGAACAGGGTCAGCGCCACCATGTAGAGCCGCTTGGTGCCGAACCGGTCCGCCGCCCACCCGCTGAGCGGGATCACGGTCGCGAGCGCAAGGGTGTAGGCGGTCATGGTCCAGGCGACGCGGGCGTAGGACGCGTCGAACTCACTCTGGAATTTGGGCAGCGCCACGCTGACCACCGTCACGTCGAGGATCGACATGATCGCGCCAAGGACGACGACGCCCGCCACCTTGAGCACCGCGGCGTCGAGTTTGTCCGATGTCGCGAGAGATTGCTGTGTCACTAACTCTCCTGAAGTCGATTGAGCCGGCCGACGGTGGGCGGTGGCGGCGATGCCGCGCCAACCGGGCGCGGGGCGCGACGTGCCAGGACGACGACGCGCGGAGGAAGACTAACCGCCCTCTGTGACGATTCGCCGCCGGATTTCGTGACGGACCGGCCGCGTATCCGATCGGCCGTGCGAACTGTGGCCGGACGTCGGGGTGGCAATCAGCCGGCAGAGAACTAGCTGCTGCCCCGGCTGGCGTCGAGGGCAGCCTGCTCCACTCGCCGACGGTGGTCCCGCCACCATGACTCGTCCACGGGGGGCAGATTGTCGTGCCTGGGCAGCAGCCCGGCCGTGCCGTCGATGAGTTCGCGCACGATGTCAGCGTGGCCTGCGTGCCGCTGGGTTTCCGCGATGACGTGGACCAGGACATGGTGCAACGTGACCGCCGCATCGCCCCACCACGGCACGTGGCCTATGTCGTGCAGTGCGAGGGCTTCGATGGTGGTGTCGGCGTGGGCGATCGCGCGCTCGTACAGCGCCACGATCTCCTCGCGGGTCTCATCCGCACTCGCCCACATGTCGGCATTGGTCTCCGCCCCGTCACCGACATACGGCAGTTCCTGCTCGAACGGACGGCCGAACACGACGCCGAAGTAGAGGATCTCCATGGTCGCCGAGTGCTTCACCAGACCGAGCAGGTTGGTAGCGGTCGGGGTCAACGGACGCCGAATATCGTATTCGCCGAGCCCGTCGAGCTTCCACAGCAGCGACTCACGGCCGCCCTTCAAGTAACTGAGCAGATCCGCCTTCATCGCGGCACTATGACATCCGGTCGGGTGTCGGCGTTGCCCCGAGCAGTCCGCGAAGCTCCCGATCGGCAGGACACGCCACCCAGCCACGCCGCTGCTGGGGGCACGGCCAACCCGACGTGCGGGGCCCCAGCCAGGGATCGCCGAACCGCGGATGAACCGCACCTGGTTGGGGTTCGGCAGCGGTGCGACGGTCGGTCCATGACACCTTCCACCTACACCGTTGCCGGCCACTGGATCGGTGGCGAGACCGTCACCGGCTCCGCCGGCACCCTTCCCGTCGTGAACCCGGCCACCGGCGAGGTCGTCGCCGAGACCCCGGCCGGCACCGCCGCCGACGTCGACCGCGCCGTCGCTGTCGCCCGAGCCGCCTTCCCGGCCTGGTCGGCGACCACCCCGCGGTACCGGGCAGACGTGCTGCGCCGCCTCGGTGCCGGCCTCGCCGCCCGCACGGAGGAGATCGCCCAGGCGATCACCGCCGAGATGGGCTCTCCGATCGGCATGTCCCGGACCGCCCAGGTCGCGTTTCCGGCCGCCGTGGTCGAGTCCATCGCCGGCCTGGCCGACGACTTCGCCTGGACCGAGGAGGTCGGCAACTCGCTCATCGTCCGCGAGCCGATCGGCGTGGTCGGCGCGATCACGCCGTGGAACTTTCCGCTTCAGCAGATCGTCTCCAAGCTGGCACCGGCTCTGCTCGCCGGCAACACGATGGTCTTCAAGCCGTCCGAGAACGCCCCGCTGACCGCGCGCATCCTCGCCGAGGTCGCCGCCGAGGCCGGCGTACCGGCGGGTGTCTTCAACGTGGTCTACGGCACCGGCGCGACCGTCGGCGAGGCGATCTCCGCCCACCCGGACATCGACATGATCTCCTTCACCGGCTCCACCCGGGCAGGACAGCGGATCTCCGCGGTGGCCGCGGCGACCGTCAAGCGGGTCGCGCTGGAGCTGGGCGGCAAGGGCGCGAACATCATCCTCGACGACGCCGACCTGCCCACCGCTGTCGAGCGGGGCGTGATGATGGCGTTCAGCAACGGCGGTCAGGTCTGCGGCGCGTGGCCACGGATGCTGGTGCCCGCCTCCCGTCAGGACGAGGTCGTGACGTTGGCCGTCGAGGCCGCGAAGCAGTACACCGTCGGCGACCCTGGCGACGAGGCCACCCGGATCGGCCCGATGGCGTCCGAGGCCCACCGGCAGAAGGTCGTCGGCTACATCGAGCGGGGTACCACCGACGGCGCTCGGCTCGTGTTCGGCGGCCCACAACGGCCCGAGGGGCTGACCGTCGGGGCCTACGTCCAGCCGACGATCTTCGCTGACGTCGATCCGGCCTCCGCGATCGCCCAGGAGGAGATCTTCGGCCCGGTGCTGACGATCATCCCCTACGCCGACGAGGAGGAGGCCGTTGCCATCGCCAACGGCACGCTGTACGGCCTGACCAGCGGCGTCTTCGGTGAGCCGGAGCACGCGCTGGCGATCGCCCGGCGGCTGCGCGTGGGCCAGGTCGACGTGAACGCCGGCCACTGGAATCCGCTCGCCCCCTTCGGCGGCTACAAGCACTCCGGCAACGGCCGCGAGTTCGGCCGCTTGGGGCTGGAGGAGTTCCTGGAGACCAAGTCCATCCAACGCTGACCGCCCCAGACGGCCCCGACCCACACCTGTCGGTCGACATCGGGACTTGGACACCCGCCCCGCCCCGCCCCGCCCCGCCCCGCCCCGCCCCAAGATCGTGCTGGATCGTGGATGTAGTGGCCTCGATCGCCCCGCACACCACTACAACCAGGATTTAGTGCGATCTTGGGCGCGGGCGCGGGGCGCAGGGCGCGGGCGGGAGTGCGATCTTGGGGTGGGGTGGAACAGCGGGGCGGGGCTGGTCTGTTGCACTCCATGTGCCTGTCGATTCGCCGGCACCCACCGATCGGAGACACCCGTGGACCGCGCCCAACTCGCGAGCTTCCTGCGTACCCGTCGGGAGGCCCTGCAGCCCGAGGACGTGGGGTTGCCCCGGGGCCCCCGTCGGCGCACCGGAGGGCTGCGGCGTGAGGAAGTCGCCACGTTGAGCGGGATGTCCACCGACTACTACAGCCGGTTGGAGCAGCAGCGCGGGCCGCACCCCTCGGAGCAGATGCTCGCCGCCCTGGCCCGGGGCCTGCGGCTCTCCCTCGCCGAACGGGACCACCTGTTCCAGCTCGCCGGTCACGCCGCGCCGCGCCGCGCGGTGCGGGCCGACCACGTGAACCCGGGAATGATGCGCATCCTCGACCGGATGCACGACACCCCGGCCCAGGTGGTGAACCACCTCGGCGAGACCCTGGCGCAGACCGCGCCGGCCGTCGCCCTGCTCGGTGACGAGACCCGGTACACCGGGTTGGCGCGCAGCGCGCACCACCGCTGGTTCACCGACCCGACGGCACGGCAGCTGCACCCGGCGCAGGATCACCAGACACAGAGTCGCCTGCTCGTGGCGCACCTGCACGCGGCGTACACCCGCGACGGGCGCGGCTCACGGGCCGCCGCGCTCGTCGACGACCTGCTGGCCAGGAGCCCGGAGTTCGCGCAGCTCTGGCGGGAGCACCCGGTGCCCGCCGGCTACTGCCCGCCCAAGCACTTCGTGCACCCGGAGGTCGGGGCGTTGGAGCTACACTGCCAGACGCTCGTGGATCCCGACCAGTCACAGACACTGTTGGTCTTCACCGCCGTACCCGGGTCGCCGAGCGACGAGAAGCTGCGCCTGCTCGCCGTCATCGGCGGCCAGCTCGTCTGACCGCGATCGGCTCGGGCGGGGGTAGCGGGCCGGGCTGACCCCCAGGTAGCGCCGAAAGTGGCGGGTCAGGTGCGCCTGGTCGAAGAACCCGGCCGCGACGGCGGTCTCGGCGGGCCGCTGCCCGGCGAGGAGCAGTCGACGGGCCAGCTCGACCCGGCGGCCGGTCAGGTACGTGTGCGGTGGCACGCCGTGCGCCTGGGTGAACGCCCGGACCAGGTGGGTCGGGTGGGCGTGCAGCAGCTCCGCGGCCTCCCGAAGGGTGACGCCCTCGACGGTCCGGGCGTCCAGCAGCTCCCGTAGGCGCACCGCGAGGCCGTGTCCGGCCGGCTGGACACCGACCGGGCAGCGCTGGCGGAGCTGGTGGCGGAGCCGGTCCAGGATGAACGCGAGCCGGCTCTCGGCCTCGAACTCGTCGCCGGGTCCGGCGAGCGCCTGGTGCAGGTGGTGGACCCGGTCGCGCAGCCGCGCATCGGCCAGGTCCGGCTCGTCGACGGCCCGCCCGATCAGCTCGGCGTCGAGCGCCGAGGTGTCGAGGTACAGGACGCGCTTGCGGAAGCCGTCGGGTGTGGCGGATCTGCCGTCGTGCGGCACGTACGGCGGCAGGAGGGTGACCGACGTGCGCAGCGCGCCGTGCCGGTGCCGGTCCAGGTCGAAGCGGACCGCGCCGTCGTCGACGATCAACAGCGTCCACACCTCGTGGATGTGCCGGGGGTAGGCGTGGTCGACGAAATGGGCGTGGAAGACCTCGGCGACCCCGGCTACCGCGGGTCGCCACGCGCTGACGTGCGAGCCCGCCGGGCGGGTGGCCACGCTAAGAACGTACAAGACCGGTAGGTGTTCGGGCGGGCAGGCTCGACGCCATGACCGAACCGATCCGCTTTCCCACCAAGATCGCCGTGCTGCTCCGCAACGACCTGGCGGGCTGGCAACGGTTGAACGTCACCGCCTTCCTGGTCAGCGGCATCGCGAGCACGCTGCCAGAGCTGGTCGGCGAGGAGTACCGCGACGCGGACGGCACCGGCTACCTGCCGATGTTCGGTCAGCCGGTGCTGGTCTTCGCCGGGGACCGGGCGACGTTGGTCGGCGCGCACTCGCGCGGCCTCGCTCGTGGCCTACGGCTGGCGATCTTCACCTCCGAGCTGTTCGCCACCGGCAACGACCGGGACAACCGGGCCGCCGTCCAGGCGGTCGGACGGGAGAAGCTCGACCTGGTGGGACTGGCGTTGCACGCGCCGCGCAACGTGGTGGACAAGGTGCTCAAGGGTGCGTCCATGCACCCGTAACGGCATCCGTGGCGACGAAGACATTGATATCGGCCTGTATGACTGTAATGATTAACACACTTTACAGTTGTTTCGCCGCCCCGGAAGGACCCCCACATGGCGCGACGATCGGCCGGGCTCACGCCCCGCCACCCCCGCATCAGACTGATCACTGCGCTCGCCGCGGCCCTGCTCGCCGTACCGACCGGTCTGGTCGTCGGCGCATCGCCCGCCGTGGCGGCCGCGACGGGCACCATCACCGGGTACGGCGGCAAGTGCGTCGACGTGGCCGCCGCGAGTTCGGCCAACAACACCGCAGTCCAGCTCTTCGCCTGCAACGGCTCCTCCGCGCAACAGTGGACGGTCGGCGACGACGGCACGATCCGGGCGCTGGGCAAGTGCCTGGACATCGCCGCCGCCAGCACCGCCAACGGCGCCCGGGTGCAGATCTACGACTGCAACGGCACCGGGGCGCAGCAGTGGTCGGCCAACGCCGGGCAACTGGTCAACCCGACCTCGGGCAAGTGCCTCGACGCGACCGGCCAGAGTTCCGCCGACGGCACCCCGCTGCAGATCTGGAGCTGCACCGGCACCGCCAACCAGACCTGGACGCTGCCCACCGGCGGCGGCACCACACCACCCCCGTCCGGCGGTTTCACGCACCCCGGTGTGCTGGTCAGCCGGGGTCAACTCGACTTCGTCCGCGGCCGGGTGCAGGCCGGCGCGCAGCCGTGGGCGTCGGCCTACAGCCAGATGATGGGCAGCCGGTACGCCTCCCTGTCGCGCACCCCGGCGCCCCGCTCGGTGGTCGAGTGTGGTTCCTACTCCAACCCGAACAACGGCTGCACCGACGAGCGGGAGGACGCGATCGCGGCGTACACCGACGCGCTCGCCTGGTACGTCACCGGGGACGCCCGGTACGCGCAGAAGTCGATCCAGATCATGGATGCCTGGTCGGCGACGATCACCGCACACACCGGCAGCAACGGCCCGTTGCAGACCGGCTGGGCCGCCTCGGTCTGGCCCCGGGCGGCCGAGATCATCAAGTACACGTACACGAGTTGGCCCAACGCCAACCGCTTCGCCACCATGCTGCGCAACGTCTACCTGCCGGTGGTGCGCAACGGCTCGAACAGCAACGGCAACTGGGAACTGACCATGATGGAGGCCGCAGTCGGCATCGCCGTCTTCCTGGACGACCGGAGCGCCTACGACGCGGCGGTCACCCGCTTCCTCAACCGCACCCGGGCCTTCATCTACCTGCCCAGCGACGGCGCGTTGCCGTACACGATGCCCGGCAGCGGCCTGGACACCAGCGCGGAGATCATCGGCTACTGGCAGGGCCAGTCCACCTTCGTCGCCGGCCTCGCCCAGGAGACCTGCCGCGACTTCGTTCACACCGGGTACGGAATCTCCGCGATCTCGCACGTCGCGGAGACCTCCCGGATCCAGGGACGGGACCTGTACCCGCAGGTCGGTGAGCGGCTGCGCCAGGCGCTGGGCTTCCACTCGCGCTACCAGCTCGGCGAGGCGCCACCCTCCTGGCTCTGCGGTGGCAGCCTCACCCGGGGCCTCGGGCCGATCACCGAGGTCGGCTTCAACGCGATGAGCACCCGGTTGGGCAACGTCATGACCAACACCCAGACCCTCACGTTGCAACAACGTCCGGCCGGGACGAACAACCTCTTCGTCGCCTGGGAGACGCTGACCCACGCCAACAACCCCAACTGACCAGGTCGTCGTGGGGTGGCGCCGAGGGCCCGGCGCCACCCCACGACGGTGCTCAGTTCTCGGCCCCCAGCGCCTCCACCGGGCTGACCCGTGACGCCCGACGGGCCGGCAGCACCCCGGCCAGCGCGGTCAGCCCGACCAGCACCACGAAGAGCCCGGCCAGCGGCAGCAGCGGCGCGGTCAGCGGCGCCTCGATCCCGAGGGTCTGGACGGCCAACCAGGCGTACGGAATGCCGAGCACCAGGCCGATGGTCGCGCCGATCACCCCGTACAGGCCCGACTCGACGGTCAGCATGGTGCGCAGACCGGTCCGGGACAGCCCGATCGCCCTGAGCAGACCGGACTCGCGGACCCGCTCCACCACCGACAGCGCTGTCGTGGAGCCCACGCCGACGACAGCGATCAGCACGGTCAGGCTGACCAGACCCACCGCGATCCAGACCAGGGTGCGCACCAACGCGTCGTTGCGGTCCCGTTCGTCGGCGAGCACCGCGAGGCCCACCCCGTCGCTGCCGCCGATCGCCTGCCGCAGCGCCCGCACCCCGGCGGTGCGACCGTCCTCGCCGGCCCCGGCCGCGTCGGCCAGCAGACCGGTGTACGCGGCTGGCACACCGAGCCGGTCCAGGTCCGCCGGATCGGCGAGGATGCCCGCGTGCAGCGGACCGTCACCGGGCAGGACCGCTGCCACCCGCACGTCGACCCGGCCGGTGGCGACGGCGAGCGTGACCGTGTCGCCGGCCCGCAGACCCGCGTCCCGCGCGACCCAGCTGTTGACCACGATCCGGCCGGGGCCGCGATCGGTCAGGGCGCCCTGGGCCACGTCCAGGGCCTTGGTGCTCGGCAACGCGGCCAGGTCCAGGTCGCTGGTCGGATAACCGGCCTCGACGTCGCCGAGCTTGTCCGCGCCGCGCAGCAGCCGGGCGTCGTCGACCCTCCGGTACGGCACCACCCGGGCCAGCGCACCGCGCGCCGCCTCGGCCCGGGTCACCACGGCCGGCGGCAGGGTCCCACCGTTGGTCGTGACCTCGAAGTCGGTCGGAGCCGACAGCGCCATCTCGCGGTCGGCGAGGATCTGCAACGACGCGCCGCCGATGACCACCCCGGAGATCAGGGTCACGCCGAGGGCGACCACGACGGAGACCGCAGCGGCGCGGCGTGGGGCACCGCCGATCCCGCCGATCGACATCCGCCCGATCGGCCCGAGCTGGCGCAGCGGCCAACCCACCACGGCCAGCACCGGGCGCACCAGCAGCGGGCCGAGGGCCACCAGCGCGAAGAACGCCAACGTGCCGGACCCGATCAGCAGGAGCAGTGGCATCGACGCGTCGTAGTTCGACTGCTCCGGCTTCGGCAACCGGCTGATCGTCCCGACCGCCGCCAGGATCGCGCCGACGGCCAGGAGCAGCCCGAAGGCCAGACGCAGCACGCCGATGCCGCGGCGGCCGGCGGTGGTGCTCGCCGACCGTAGGGCCTCCAGCGGGGAGACCCGGGCGGCGGAGAGCGCCGGTGCCAGCACGGCCAGCACGGTGATCACGACAGCGCCGATCACCACCGTGACCGCCGCCACCAGCGGCAGGCCCGGCGTGGAGACCTGGTGGCCGGCGGCGCGCAGGGCCGGCGGCAGCGCGTACCCGAGGGTGAGTGCGGCAGCGACCCCGACGACGCCGGCGACCAGCCCGGTCAGGGCGCCCTCGGCGGTGAGGGCCCCCACCAGGGTGGCCCGACTCGCGCCGACCGCCCGCAGCAGCGCGAGCTGCCGCATCCGCTGGGCGAAGACGATGCGGAAGGTCGAGGTGACCACCAGCGCGGCGGCGGCGACCGCGATGGAGACGAACATGCCGACCAGGATGAAGAGTTTCCCGACCTGCTCGGCCACCGCGTTGGCCTCGGCGTCGCGTACCTCGGCACCGGAGCGGATCGGCTGGGCGGCGACCACGGCGGTCACCCGTTGGCGGACCGCGTCGGCTTCGGTGCCGGGCGTCACCCGCACGTCCACGCGATCCACTGCCGTCAGTCGCGCCCAGCCGATCACGGCGCTCTCCGGGGCGTACGCGTCGTTGCCGGCGTCGGCGGTGGTCTCCACCATGGCGGTCACGGTGAGCGGAGCGGGCGCGCTGAGTTCGCCGCCGGTAGCGCTGGTGGTGGTGCCGACCGACAGCCCGAGCCGCTCGGCGGTGCGCGGGGTGATCGCGATCTGGCCCGGGGCGTCGGGGTACCTGCCCTCGACGACCCGGACCGTGCTCAGCGGGCCGGCGCCCGGATCGGACTGCAGGTTGAGGTATCCCTCGCCGATCGAGACCCCGGTGGCGACCCGGGCGACCGCCTCGGCAACCCCGGGCACGGCCCGGATCTGCTGCACGTCCCGCACTGTGGGTGGCGGCACGTCGACGCTGCCGATCACCAGGTCGGTGACGGCCGGAGTGCCGCTGAGGTTGTCCCGCACTGTCCGTTCGGTGATCTGTTGCACCAGCACGGTGCCGAAGACGACGAACGACGCGACCAGGATCGCCAGGCCGGTCAGGATCAGCCGGCCGGGCCGTCGGGCCGCGGCGGTCGTCTGGGTACGCAGCACTGCCGCCCTCATCGGCGGGCCGCCAGGTCACGCAGGGCGTCGGTGACCGACACCTGGTTCGGCTTGTCGATCTCACCGGCCAGCCGCCCGTCGGCGAGCAGCACCACCCGGTCGGCGTACGCGGCGGCGATCGGGTCGTGGGTGACCATGACGACGGTCTGGCCAAGGTCGCGTACCGAGTCGCGCAGGATGGTGAGCACCTCCGCGCCGGAGCGGGAGTCGAGGTTGCCGGTCGGTTCGTCGGCGAAGACCACCTCGGGGCGCGCCACGAGCGCCCGGGCGAGCGCGACCCGCTGCTGCTGACCGCCGGACAGCTCGCTGGGCCGGTGGTTCAGGCGGTCGCCGAGGCCCAGCATCCGCACCAGGTGCGCGAGGAGTTCGGCGTCGGGCTGCCGACCGGCGAGGTCCAGCGGCAGGGTGATGTTCTGTGCGGCATTGAGCTGTGGCAGCAGGTTGAAGGACTGAAAGACGAACCCGATCCGTTCCCGGCGTACCCGGGTCAGCGTCCGGTCCGACTGGCCGGTCAGCTCCGTGCCGCCGAGCAGGACGCGACCGGAGGTGGCCGTGTCGAGGCCGGCGAGGCAGTGCATCAGGGTCGACTTGCCGGATCCGGACGCGCCCATGATGGCGGTGAACTCGGCCCGGCCGAAGCCGACCGAGACCCCGTCCAGGGCACGGACGGCCGTGTCGCCGCTGCCGTACACCTTCACCAGGTCGACCGCGGCTACCGCGGCGTGGCTGGTCTCCGGCGGGGCGTGGGTTGTCATCGTTCCTCCAGTGGCTGCGTGGTGACCGGGAAAGCCTCGCCGCGACCGGCGGGCGGGCGCATCGGCCCGGGGCCGGGTATCGCCGGTGCGGGGTCTGCCTTTTGGCCGATCCGACACCTCCGTCCGGCTGGCTACGCTGGGTCACCATGAGCACGCCGGATCTTCGACGATGGTGGGTACGCCTGGCCCAGACCGCCGGGCTGGTGGCCATGGGGCTGCTCGCCCTCTTCGACCTGCGGTACAGCTCGCCCACGAGCCTGGCCGCCCTGCTGCTCCTGCTGGTACGGGTGGGGCTGGCGGTGGCGACGGTCCCGCTCTGGCTGCCGGTGCACCGACCGGGCTCCCGCCGGCTGCCGTTGGCCGCGCTGATACTCGCCTCGGCGTCACTGGTCGTGACCGCGGCGATCGTGATCATTTCCGACGGCCGCTACGGGCTCGGTGGCGGCAGCTGGGGGCTCGCCGAGTCGGCCGGGCTGATCGGGGTGGTCTTCGTGGTGACGCGCTGGGGCGCGCCCCGACTCGCCCCGGCGGCGGCGGTGGTCGCCGGGCTCGCCGTCGCCGCGCTGCCGCTGCGTTCCGGCGCCGACAGCCTCCTGGTGATCTTCGGTCTGCTTCAGGTGATCGCCGCTGCCGGCGCCGCCGGGGTGGGGCTCTACCTGCGCGTCGTGGCCGCCGGCCGGGAGCGGGCCATCGCCCTGGTACGGGCCGAGCAGCGTGCGGAGTTCGCCCGGGACCTGCACGACTTCATCGCCCACCACGTCACCGGCATCGTGGTGCAGGCACAGGGCGCCCGGTTCGTCGCCGAGCAGGACCCGCAGCGGGTGATCGTCGCCCTGGAGCAGATCGAGCGGGCCGGCGCGGAGACGATGGCCTCGATGCGGCGGATGGTCGGCATCCTGCGCAACCCCGACGCCCCGCCGGACGCGCCGCTGGCGCCACTGGCCGGGGTGACCGAGCTGGAACCGCTGCTGACCGGGTTCAACGGCGCGGCGAACGCGCCGGCACGACTGCACGTCGACGGCGACCTGAACGGACTGCCGGTGGAGGTCTCGACGTCGGCGTACCGGGTGGTGATGGAGGGGCTGACCAACACCCGCCAGCACGCGCCGGACGCGCGGTCCGTGGCCGTGGCCGTGCGGCGTACCCCTGACTGGTTGCTGGTCCGGGTCGCCGACGACGGCGCGTCGCCGCGAACCGCGCCGGCCCGGGGGCACGGCTTCGGCCTGATCGGCCTCACCGAGCGGGTACGCGCCCTCGGCGGCACGATCACCGCCGGGCCTGGCGTCGCCGGTGGCTGGGTGCTCGACGCGGCGTTCCCGCTCCACGTGGCGGTGGCCCGGTGATCCGGGTGCTGATCGCCGATGACCAGGCCATGGTCCGGACCGGCTTCGGCATGATCATTGGCGCCCAGCCGGACCTGGAGGTGGTCGGCGAGGCCGCAGACGGCGTCCAGGCCGTCGAGCTGGCCCGACGACTGCGTCCGGACGTGGTGCTGCTGGACATCCGGATGCCCCGCCTCGACGGTCTGGAGGCACTGCGGCTGCTCGCGGGGCCGGGCGTCGCCGACCCGATCCGGGTGGTCGTCGTGACGACGTTCGACCTCGACGAGTACGTACACACGGCGCTCTCCAACGGAGCGTGCGGCTTCCTGCTCAAGGACTCCGGCCCGGCCCTGCTGGTGGAGGCCGTCCGCGCGGCCGTGTCCGGAGACGCGCTGATCAGCCCCTCGATCACGGTACGGCTGTTGGAGCACCTCAGCTCGCCGGCCCCGGCGCGCGACGACGGCGGCCTGTCGCCACGGGAACTCGACGTCGTGAAGCTCGTCGCCCGGGGCCTGACCAACGCCGAGATCGCCACCCAGCTCTTCATCGCCGTGGGCACGGTCAAGACCCACCTGGCGAGCGTGCAGATGAAACTCACTGCCCGCAACCGGGTCGAGATCGCCGCCTGGGCCTGGGAACGGCGCCTCGTCGGCTGACGGGACAACGCCCCGACCACCGCCGACCTATCATCGTCATCAGTCGATGACTGGTCCGCTGCGGTCACTCGAAGCGAGGCGATCAACCATGCGCGATCATCCGAGGCGCGGCGCCCGGTCCAGGGCCGCCGCACTGGCCGCCTGCACGCTCACGGCAGTCCTGGTGGCGACGGGCGCGACCCCGGCGTACGCGGCCGCCGACGACACCGAGCCCCCCACCGCCCCCGGCCCGATCACTGTCGCCGCCATCGACACCACCTCGGTCGAGCTGACCTGGGCTGCCTCGACCGACAACGTGGGGGTGGTCCGTTACCCGGTCTCCGCGCAGTTCGAGGACAACGGCCTGACCTGGTCGACCGACACCAACAGCATTCGGATCACCGGCCTGCGGCCGTCGCGCACGTACACCTTCTTCGTGTCGGCGCTGGACGCGGCCGGCAACAGCTCACCGTCGAACCCGAGCCTGCGGCTGACCATGCCACCGGGGGACGACCAACCGCCGGGCGCGCCGGGTCAACCGGTGGCGTCCGACGTCACCGCCACGGCGGTCCGGCTGCGCTGGGCGCACTCGGTGGAGAACGCGGCGCTCGAACGGTACGAGGTGTTCCGGGTGGACGCTGGCGGCGCTCTCACGCTGGTCCGCGACGTTTCCCAGTACCCGCCGGTCAACAGTGCCACGATCAACGGGTTGGCGCCGAACACCACGTACACCTTCGTGGTGCGGGCCCGCGACGAGGTCGGACTGCTGTCCGTGCTGTCCGCACCAGTCACCGTCACCACCCTGCCGCCGCCGCCGAGCTGCGCGGTCCGGTCAATCGTGGGGCAGTGGCCCGACGTGTTCGTGGCGCGTCTGACGATCACGAACACCGGCCCGACGGCGATCGACGGGTGGACGATGAGGTGGCGGTTCTACGCCGGCCAGCAGTTGCGCAGCCTGTGGGGCGCGGAGGTGGTCGACCGCGACAGCAGCTACCTGCGGGTGCGCAACGTGCGCCACAACAAGCTGATCCCGCCCGGCGGCACCGTGTCGGTGGGGCTGGTCGCCACCGGGACGCAACTACCGGAGGAAATCATGCTGAACGGCGGCCTCTGCACGGTGGCAGACGAATAACGCTCGACTCCGGGGTCTGGCGTGCGCCGCGACATCTTGCGACGCTAACGCCTGTGTATGACTACGACCTGTTGGTGCTGGGCTCCGGGCCCAGCGGTCAGAAGGCCGCGATCGCCGCCGCCAAACTCGGCAGGCGGGTCGCCATCGTGGACCGCCGCGACATGATCGGTGGGGTGTGCATCAACACCGGCACCGTGCCCTCCAAGACCCTGCGCGAGGCCGTGCTCTACCTGACCGGCCTGAGCCAGCGCGACCTGTACGGCAGCAGCTACCGGGTCAAGGAGGACATCACCGTCAGCGACCTGGCGGCCCGGACCCAGCACGTCATCACCCGGCAGACCGACGTCATCCGCAACCAACTGTCCCGCAACCGCGTCACGATGATCACCGGCACCGGGCGTTTCGCCGACGCGCACTCGATCTGGGTCGACGGCGGCTCCGGCCGCGAGTCCAAGGTGACCTTCGACAAGAGCGTCATCGCCGCCGGCACCCGCCCGGCCCGCCCGGACAGCGTCGACTTCGACGACCGGACGATCGTGGACTCCGACGGCGTCATCAACCTCCAGGCCGTACCCCGCAGCATGGTCGTGGTCGGCGCCGGCGTGATCGGCATGGAGTACGCCTCGATGTTCGCCGCGCTCGGCACCAAGGTGACTGTGGTGGAACGCCGCGACCGGATGCTGGATTTCTGCGACGACGAGATCATCGAGTCACTCAAGTACCACCTGCGCGACCTGTCCGTGGCGTTCCGCTTCGGCGAGGAGGTCGCGGCCGTGGAAAAGCACCAGACGGCGGCGCTGTGCATCCTCAAGAGCGGCAAGAAGATCGTCGCCGACACGGTGATGTACTCGGCCGGCCGGCAGGGCCAGACTGACGACCTGGCGCTGGAGGCGGCCGGGTTGGAGGCGGACCGACGCGGCCGGATCACCGTCGACGCCAACTACCGCACCGCGGTGGAGAACATCTACGCCGTCGGCGACGTGATCGGCTTTCCCGCGCTCGCGTCCACCTCGATGGAACAGGGTCGGCTGGCCGCGCAGCACGCCTGCGGCGAGCCGATCCGGGAGATGCACGGCCTGCAACCGATCGGCATCTACACGATTCCGGAGATCAGCTTCGTCGGACAGACCGAGGCGCAGCTCACCGAAAGCTCGACACCGTTCGAGGTGGGCATCGCCCGGTACCGGGAGTTGGCGCGGGGTCAGATCGTGGGCGACTCGTACGGCATGCTGAAGCTGCTCGTGTCCCCCGACGACGGTCGACTGCTCGGGGTGCACGTGTTCGGCACCGCCGCCACCGAGATCGTCCACATCGGTCAGGCGGTGATGGGCTGCGGGGGCACGATCAACTATCTCGTCGACGCGGTGTTCAACTACCCGACGCTGGCCGAGGCGTACAAGGTCGCCGCCCTGGACGCGTCCAACAAGATCCGCAACATCACCCGCATCGACGGCTAGCCACCACCGCCGACCTCGACCAGCTCCGCCAGCTGAGTGCGGTAGTTCGGGCAGGTCGAGATGTCCTCGTGTGAGCAGTTCAGCCCGGCCGCAAGCAGGTCGAGCGCCGAGCGCAGCGCCGCCATCCTGGCCTGCACCGCGTCGTGGTTGCGGCGCAGTACGTCCTTTCGGGCGGCCGGGTCGCCCGCGGCGAGGAACGCCCGGATGTCCGACAGCGACAGGCCGGCCTGCTTCGCGCGCAGAATCGAGGCCACCCTGAACAGGTCGTCGCGGGTGTAGCGGCGACGACCGCCGGTGACCCGCACTGGGCGGAGCAGGCCCACCGACTCCCAGTGCCGCAGTACGTGCGCTGGCAGGCCGAAGTGGTCGGCCACCTCGCCGATCGTCATCGGGCTTGACTTCATGTCGACATTAAGTCCGAGGCTGGCAGGCATGTCCAGTCTTCTAGCTGCCCTCGATGCGATTGAGAGCGAACCCACGGCCGTCGCACTGCGCGCCCGTTCCTACGAGTTGCTCGGCGACCTCACCGGCCGAACCGTCGTCGACGTTGGTTGTGGCAGTGGCCGTGCCGTCGGCGAACTGGCCGTGCGCGGAGCCCACGCGGTCGGCGTCGACGTCGATCCCGAGATGATCGCCGTGGCCCGCGCGCGCTGGCCTGCCGGCGAGTTCCACGTCGGCGACGCCACCGAGCTGCCGATCGAGACCGGATCGGCCACGTACTACCGGGCGGACAAGGTGTTGCACGTGCTCGACGATCCGGCGCGGGCCGTGGCCGAGGCACGGCGCGTGCTCACACCGGGCGGTCGAGCCGTACTGCTGGGCCAGGACTGGGACCTGATCGCCATCGATTCGGACCAGCCGGAGACCACTCGCCGGCTGGTCCACGCGCGGGCAGACTCGCTCCCGTCGCCGCGCGTCGCCCGCAGGTATCGCAACCTGCTTCTCGACGCCGGCTTCACCGACCCGATCGTCGAGGTGCACAGCGCGGTGTTCACCGAGGACACCGCGCTCAAGCTGTTGGAACGGATCACCGACGAGGAGATCTGGCTCGCCGAGCAGGCCGAGCGCGCCCGGACGAACCGAATCCTCGTCGTCGTCCCGATGTTCCTCGTCGCCGCCCAAACCTGACCCCAGCATCTAGACGACGGTCAAGCCTCTCCCGGTGATCAAGAGGTTTCCGTCATCCGATCTGGCGTGGGTGACGCAAACCTCTTGATCAACGAGGGCAGGAGAGGGTGGGGCCGGTGCGGGGCCCTGCCCCCCACACCGGCCGGTGGGTGCGTCAGCCTGCGGAGCAGGTGGGGCTCAGGCTGCCGGCGGTGCCGTTGGCCTGGAACCCGAACTCGGTGGACTGCCCGGCGCCGACCTGGCCGTTGTAGGCGACGTTGGTCCAGTTCGTCGTGCCGGTGTTACCACTGCGGTTGGCGCTCCAGGCGTTGGTGACTGTGGCACCGGACGGCAGTCCGATCGACACCGTCCACCCGTTGAGCGCCGACGAGCCAGCGGTCACCCGTACGTTCGCCACGAAGCCACCGTTCCACTGGTTCACCGACACCGTGGCGGTGCAGCCACCCGTGCCCGGCGGCGGCGTGGTGGGCGGGTCGGTCGGCGGGTCGGTGGGCGGGTCGGTCGGCGGGTCCGTGGGCGTGGTGCCGTTGTTCAGCGCGGCGAGAACAGCGTCGTACGCGGGCTTCTTCGAGCCGTTGCTGTTGAACAGCAGCGGGGTCTGCGAAGCGCGCCACGAGTCACTGTCGCGGATGCCCCACACCGTGATGCCGTTGCAGCGGGCAACGGCCAGGCAGTCCTCGACGACGCTGCGGTACGTGTTCGCCGAAGCGCCCTGGATGTCCAGCTCGGTGATCTGCACGTCCACACCGAGCGCAGCGAAGCTCGACAGGGTGGTGCGGTAGTTGCTCACGTACGGTGAGTCGTTGTTGAAGTGCGACTGGAACCCGACGCAGTCGATCGGCACGCCACGGGCCTTGAAGTCGCGCACCATGTTGTAGACGCCCTGGGTCTTGGCGTGCGTCCAGTTGTCGGTGTTGTAGTCGTTGTAGCAGAGCTTCGCGCCCGGGTCCGCGGCACGCGCCGCCCGGAACGCCGCCTCGATCCAGTCGTTGCCGGTGCGCTGGAGGTTGGAGTCGCGACGGCCTCCGGAGCTGCCGTCGGCGAACGCCTCGTTCACCACGTCCCACGCCACGACCTTGCCACGGAAGTAGGTGGCCACCTGCGTGACGTGGTTGAGCATCGCCTGCCGCAGCGCGCTGCCGCTCATGCTCTCCATCCAGCCGGGCTGCTGCGAATGCCATGCCAGGGTGTGACCCCGCACGCTCATCCCGCGGCTGCGGGCGTGGTTGACGATCTGGTCCGCCGCCCCGTAGCTGAACTGGTTCTGCTGCGGCTCGGTGGCGTTCATCTTCATTTCGTTCTCGGCGGTCACCATGTTGAACTCACGGTTCAAAATCGTGGTGTACGCGCTGTCGGAGAGCTTGAAGCCGGCCACCGCCGTACCGAAGTAGCGACCCTTCTCGGCGGCGGACGCGCCGAGCGTCGTCCCGGCGGAGGCGGGCGCCGTCGCGAACAGCGCCATGCCGGCGGCGAGGGCACCCGCGCCGGCCAGCGCGACGGCGGCTCTGGATGCCGCCTTCCATCTCGGACTTCTCATCGTGTGACTCCTTTGAGGGTGGTGGGGTGGGAAGGGGAGATCAGGACACCGAACAGGCGGCACCGTTGAGCGCGAACGAGGTGGGCTTGCCGGTGCCGCCCTCGTGCGTGGCCTGGAAGCCGATCTCGACCGACGCGTTCGGGGCGATGGTGTTGTTGTAGGAGACGTTGCGGGCGGTCACCGCGCCGCTCACCGGGGCGTACTGGGCGTTCCAGCCGCTGGTGATGCGCTGTCCGCTGGGCAGCGTGAAGGTCAGCGCCCAGCCGTTCACGGCGGTGGCACCGGTGTTGGTGATGACCACGCTCGCGGTGAAGCCGCTGTTCCAGGCGTTGACCGTGTAGCCGACCCGGCAGGCGCCGTCGGTCGGCGGCGGCGTGGTCGGGGGCGGCGTGGTCGGGGGCGGAGTCGTCGGCGGCGGAGTCGTCGGCGGCGGCGTGGTCGGGGGCGGAGTCGTCGGGGGCGGGGTCGTCGGCGGCGCGGTGCCGTCCAGCCCGAAGAAGCGGATCACCTGCGCGGCGTCGACCGGCAGGTTGTGCGTGACACCCTGCATGCTGATCGCCTCGACCGGCGCCATCGGGCCGCTGCTGCCGTACCGGGTGCGGGTGTGGCCGGACTGCGGGGAGTCGGTGTACGTCGGGGTCTGGCTCAACCCGTGCACGTTGGTCCACTGCTTGACCTGCTCGCCGAAGTTCGGATAGCGCAGCGTCTCGTCGTTGGTGCCGTGCCAGATCTGCATCCGGGGTCGCTGGCCGGTGTAGCCGGGGTACGCCTCCCGGACCAGGTCACCCCACTGCTGCGCGGTCCGGATGAGTTGCCCGTTGGCGCACTGGCTGTTCCATTCCGAGGTGCCGCCGGTGGCGAAGCAGGCGAACGGCACCCCGGCGAACGAGGCGCCCGCCGCGAACACGTCCGGGTAGACGCCCAGCATGACGTTGGTCATCATCGCGCCGGACGAGGTGCCGGTGGCGAAGATCCGCGCGGGGTCGGCGGAGTAGCGCTGCTTCACGTAGTCGACCATCGACATGAGCCCGACCGGATCGCTGCCGCCGCCACGGCGCAACGCCTGCGGTGAGTAGACGTCCCAGCACTTGCTGCTGCGGGTTGCCGACGGGTAGATCACGATGAACCCGTACCGGTCCGCGAGGGAGGCGTACTGGGTGCCCGAGTGGAACGCGGGGCCCGTCCCGGTGCAGTAGTGCATGGCCAGGAGGATCGCCGGTCGGGTGGCTACCCGGTCCGGGACGTACAGGTGCATTTGCAGGTTGGTGGGGTTGGTGCCGAAGTTGGTCACCTGCGTGAGCGTCGCCGCCGACGCGGGAGCGGCGAACGTCAACGCGGCGGCGGCCAGTGTCACGGCCGCCATGACGACGCCAAGCATTCTCGTCTTCAGTGTCATCGTCGCGATCCTTTGCGGAAAAAGGCGCGTGGAAGGGGACTTAAGTCGAGGACTGCCCTTCGCCCGACCTTGACCGCGGCTCGCGTGACCATGTCAGCTTCAATCGAGCACACTCGATTGTCAAGACTTCCGGAAACCTTTCGCCGCAACGGTTCCGGCGGCCACCTGCGCGATAATGGGCATCGACGGGCGTCTTCAGCACCGGTGGGCGGCGATGAATTATCGGCACGTTTTCGGAACCTGCCAGGCCGCCGCTGGGCACACGGCACGACGGCGACCCGACCGGGTCACCCCGGCCGCCCGCACCGCCACTCAGTGGATGTCCCGCCCTCGCTCGTCCGGCACCCCGGACTTGCGGTAGAAGTACGTGTTGATCTGGTCGCGCCACTCGGTGGCGCAGCGCACCTGCTCGTCGAGGCGTTCGGCGACCCGCTCGTACACGCTCGGGTCGATCATGCCGGTCAGCGTCTGCCACCTGCGTCGCATCGCCGTCACCTCCTCGACCCCGGCGAAGTGGGTGTCGTAGATGTGCTGGATGACCGTCGAGCCGCTGTGCAGCACGTGCCCGTACGGCACGTGGTGGAAGAAGAGCAGCAGCTCGTCGGGGCAGGTCTCGGGTGACTCGTACACCTGCGCCCAGTACGGCGGGTACTGGCCGGCGAAGCCGGTGCCCGACGCTCGGCTGCGGTCCACACCGACGCCGTCGCGGTCGGCGAAGTGGTAGGTGCCCCACCGGGTGTACTCGTACCCGTCGACGCCGGGGCCGTAGTGGTCGCCGGGGTTGACCATGAAACCGACACCCAGCGGGGCGGTGTAGCGCTCGTACGTGCGCCACGAGTCGTCCATGATCTCGTGCAGGACCCGCCGCACCAGCTCCGCGTCGGCGGTCGCCGACGGCGGAAAGGTCAACGTGATCCACTCGTCGAGGATCGCCGTCGGGTCCCGCCGAGGGTCCCAGGCCAGCCGGCCGAACGCGTACAGGTTGGCCTGCGCCAACGGATGCCCGGTCCAGAAGAGGTCGTCGCCGACGTTGGCGACGGCGACCATCCCGCCGCCCGCCGCCGACTCCCCCGTGACCACGTCGGCGATCGTCCGCCCATCCGGCCCCCAGGGAGCGAAGCCGAGCACCTCACTCCACCACGGGCCGAGGTGGCAGACGTGCCGCTGTTGGCCCGTGTACTCCTGAGTGACCTGCAACTCCACCGCCAGCCGGGTCGCCGGCATCGCGGCGAGCACCGGTGAGACCGGCTCGCGCGGCTGGAAGTCCACCGGGCCGAACTTCACCTGGACGACCACGTTGGTACGGAACCGCCCGTCGAGCGGGGCGAAGTGGTCGTACGCGGCCCGAGCCCGGTCGGTGGACCGGTCCCGCCAGTCCTGGTGGTGGTTGTAGACGAACGCCCGCCAGTGCACCACTCCCCCGTGCGGGGCGAGGGCCTCGGCCAGCAGGTTCGCCCCGTCGGCGTGGTCACGGCCATACGTGAACGGGCCGGGTTGCCCCTCCGAGTCGGCCTTCACCAGGTAGCCGCCGAAGTCCGGGATCCGGTCGTACACCCGTCTGGTGGTGCCGGCCCACCAGACGCGTACGTTCTCGTCCAGGGGGTCGGCGGTCGGCAGGCCACCGAGGAGCACCGGCGCGGCGAAGCTGACCGACAGGTGCACCCGGATGCCGTACGGGCGCAGCGCGTCCGCGATCTCGGCCACGTCCCCGATCCGTTCAGTGAGCAGCAGCGCCTCGGTACGGGCCACATTGACGTTGTTCACCGATATCGCGTTGATCCCACAGGAGGCCAGCAGCCGCCCGTACTCCCGCACCCGGGCCAGGTCGCCGCGCGGACGGCCGTCCTGCCAGAAGATCGAGCCGCCCGCGTACCCCCGTTCGACCTGGCCCATCACCGGGTGCACTGCCACGTTGTCCCAGTGGTTCAACATTCGTCGGCGCAGCGCCGGCCGGTGCCACTCCGGGGGGCGGGCCGGGTCGAAGGCCGCCGCGCAGAGCCGGACCACGTGGAAGAGCCCGTACAGCAGGCCGGCGGGCGCGTCGGCCAGCACCGCCGTCACGTCGCCGGCCCGCGCCAACACGAAACCCTCGTCGCCGAGCGTCCCGCCGTCGCCCAGCTCGACCAGAGCCGCCTCGCCGGCGGCGCGGGCCGCCTCCACCGCCGGATTGGGCAGCTCGGCGGCATCGCGCAGGGCGAGCACCAGGTCGACGTCTACGTCCCAGGACGGGGAGTGCCACACCCGTCCGCCGTAACGGGCGCAGGCGCGCGAGACCTCGTTGAGGACGGTGTCGACGAGCAGCCCCTCGCCGTGCAGGAGGATGCGACGCGCGCCGAGCGACCGGAACGCCTCCGGCGGCAGCCAGGCCGGGTGAACGCGCGGTTCGCCACCGTCCATCGGCTCCTCGACGAACATCAGCTGCTCCAACTCCACCGACTCTTCGGCGTTCACCGGTCCTCCTCCAGCACGACAACCCCGTACGCCGGCAGTCGCAGGGCGCCGCCGGCCGCCGTACGGTCGCCGGTGAGCAGGTCGACGCCGCCGGTCCGGGCGGTCACCTCGACCGGCTCGGCGCGGTGGTTCAGCAGAAACAGCAGCCGCGACCCGTCCGCCGCGACCCGCACGGCGGATTCCAGGTCCGGCACGTCCGGGTAGGGCCCGAGCAGGTCGTGCCGGGCGAGCACCTGCCGAACCACCCAGGACACCCCGGCCTGGTCCAGCCCGGCGGCCACGTACCACCCGTCGCCGGCACCGAAGGAGTTACGGGTCACCGCGGGGGTGCCCGCGTAGAAGTCGGCCTGGTACGTGCCGACGACCTGCGCGCCCTGCGGAATCACCAGCTCGAACAGCAGGCTCGCGTCGACGTCGACCTGATCCGCGCCGTCGCCGAGGCGGACGGTGTTGACCACCTCCGGGCCGCGGGCGTCCCACTCGTCGACCCGGACGCCCATGAGCTGACCGAGCGGGCCCGGCACGTCCATCAGGAACGCCTGGTCGTTCTCGTCCACCCGGCCGGACAGGTAGGTGGTCAGCACCGACCCGCCGCGCGTCGCCGCCGCCTCCAGCCGCTGCGGCAGGTCACCCTTGAGCAGGTGCAGGGCCGGGGCCACGACCACGTCGTAGCCGGACAGGTCGGCGGCCACCGCGACGACGTCCAGGTCCACACCGGCGTCCCAGAGGGCCCGGTGGTACGCGAGCACGACCTGCTGGTAGCGGACCAGCCGGGACGGGCCGTCGGACAGCTCCAACGCCCACCAGCTGTCCCAGTCGAACAGCAGCGCCACCCGGGCCGGGGTCCGCGCGCCCAGTGACGCCGGGCCGAGCCGTTCCAGTTCGGCGCCCAGCTCGGCGACCTCCCGGAACACCCGGGTGTCGGAGCGACCGGCGTGGCCGATGACGGCACCGTGGTACTTCTCGCTGGCTCCACGGGAGGCCCGCAGCTGGAAGAAGAGGACCCCGTCGGCGCCGTGCGCCACGGCCTGCCAGCTCCACAGCCGCATCAGACCGGGGCGCTTCAACGGGTTGACGTCGCGGCACGCGGTGAAGCTCGGGGTCTGTTCCATCAGCCAGAACGGCTGGCCGTCCTTGAGCCCGCGCATGAGGTCGTGGGTCAGCGCCATCCTGGCCGCCGACGTGTCGTCGGGCGGGTAGTTGTCCCAGGAGACGAAGTCCAGATGAGGTGCCCAGCGGTGGTAGTCGATCGGGCGGTACATGCCCATGAAGTTCGTGGTCACCGGCAGTGCCGGGCTGGACTCCCGGATGGCCGCCTTCTCGTCGCGGAAGTTCGTCAGCATCGCATCGGAGGTGAACCGCAGGTAGTCCAGTGTGATGCCCGGGAACGCGGTGTGGTCCGGGCCGCGCCAGTGCTCGGTCAGCGCCGAGGGCGGCTCGATCTCCTCCCAGTCGGTGAAGGTGTGCGACCAGAAGGTGGTGTACCAGGCCTCGTTCAGCTCGTCGAGGGTGCCGTAGCGGTGACGCAGCCAGTTCCGGAAGCCGGCCGCGCACAGGGCGCAGTAGCAGGCGCCGCCGTACTCGTTGCCGACGTGCCAGGCGAGCACCGCCGGGGTGTCGGCGTAGCGACGGGCGACCCGGCGGGCCAGCTCCGTCGAGAGCCGGCGAAAGATCGGCGAGCTGGGGCAGGAGTTGTGTCGCTGACCGAAGCGGTGCTTGCGGCCCTCGAAGTCGGTCCGGGTCACCTCGGGGTACGCCTTCGCCAACCACGGTGGGTGGGCTCCGGTGCCGGTGGCCAGGCAGATCCCGCGTCCCTCGGCACTGGCCCGCTCGACGATCCTGTCCAGCAGCGCGAAGTCGTAGGTGCCCTCGGCGGGTTGGGTGAGCGCCCAGTCGAACACCCCGAGGGTGACCAGGTCGATCCGTGCCGTGTCGAAGAGACGGTAGTCCTGCTTCCACACGTCCTCGGGCCACTGTTCCGGGTTGTAGTCGCCCCCGAAGGGCACCTTGGCGCTGAGGGGCAGGCTCATCTGGTGAACTCCTCCCGGATCAGGTGGATCATCGGGTCGCCGACGCGCAGGTACGCCAGCACCGCGATCGACGCCAGCAGCATCAGCACCGCTTCGGAGAGGGCCGCGGTGATCCCGGCCGCTGCGGCCAGCAGCAGGGCGTTGCCGACGGCAACACCGGGGGTACGCACAAGGAAGTGCACGGCCAGCCGGAGCACGTCGCGGGTGCGGAAGTCGAACAGCGAGGTGATCACCAGGGCGTTGGCCGCGCAGAGCGTCACGCCCACTCCGATCAGCACCAGCGGCACCGCCCACCAGCTCGACAGGCCGACCGCGTCGCGGTAGGCGAGGTTCACGGCGAGCACTGTCAGCCACAGCAGCGTCGGCACCCAGACGCGCAGCACGCCGAGCACATTGGCCCGGTAGCCGCGCCAGAACAGGGTGGCCGGCCGCAGGTCGGTCAGGTCGGTTCGCTGGTGGCGCAGGGCGTACAGGGCGGCGGAGATCGCCGGGCCGACCGGTACCAGCAGGAACGCGGCGAGCGGCAGGTTGCTCGGATCGCGGCCCAGCACCAGCAGCGGAAGCAGGGCGGGCAACGTGGTGAGCAGCAGGAGCAACTCGACCACGAGCAGGATGTAGACGCGCGAGGTGATCCGCGACAGTGGTCCGTCGCCGAGCTGTCGCCGGGCCTGAGTCGCGCCACTCACGCTCGCTCCCTCCCGTCGACTCAGCTGATCCGTGGTCGCCGGGGGTCCGGCCGGGCCGCGCCAGGGGCGACCCGACCGGACTCCCGCCTATCAGCCGTTGTTCTTCTGGAACCGCTCGTACGCCTTGTTGACCAGGTCGATGTACTGGTCGGAGTTCTTGGCCTTCAGCTCGGCCACGTACGCGTCCCACTCACTGAGCGGACGCTGACCGAGGGCGAACTTCAGCGTGTTCTGGGTGACGAAGTCCTTCAGCGGCGTCTCCCAGAGCGACACCTGCTCGCGCTCCTCGTCGCTCAACGGGGCCGGCGGGGGCACCACCCTCGGCTTGCGGGCGTCCATCACCTTCTGGAACTCCAGCTCCTCCGGCGAGAAGAACCCGCGAACCAGGTCGGGAGTGCCGCCGTAGGCGAAGACGCCGTTGTGGAAGCCGAAGTCCTTCTGCAGGTGCTTGGGCGCCTTCGGGTTGAGCCCGAGGAAGTCGACCCCGGGGTTGAGCGTGCGCTTGCCGGACGCGTCCTTGGTGAAGGTCGTGCCCTCGACGCCCCAGCGGGCAAACTCCAGGCCTGCGTCCGAATACCACAACCAGTCGATGAACTGCATCATGGCCACGAAGTTCTTGCTCTCCCGAGCCTTCGTGGAGATCATGATGCCGTTCTCCAACCGGGGGAACGGGTTGATCTCGCCAGCCGGGCCGATCGGCAGCGGGATCTTGGCCATCTTGGCGTTCGGCAGGGTCTTGGCCAGGTCGGGGCGGTGGTTGTTGACCAGGGTCTGCGCGTTGCCGGTGACCACGAAGGACTTGCCGTTGGCGAGCTTCTGGCGTGCCTGGTCGTCGGTCTGGGTGAAGCTCTCCGGGTCGAGCAGCCCTTCGGCGACGAGCTTGTGCAGGTAGGTGACCATCTGCTTGTACTGCTCGGACGCGCCGGTGTAGCTGAACTTCTTCGCCGCCGGGTCCCAGGTCGCGTGCTGGTAGTCCCAGCCCGCCTGGGTGCCGTGGGCCGAGCCGAGGATGTTCAGCAACGCGCCGGTCGGGTTGGGCTTGCTGAAGAGGTCGGAGTACGGGTAGACGTTCGGGTACTTGGCCTTCATCGCCTTGAGCACCGTGTACAGCTCGTCCCAGGTCTTCGGGACCGCCAGGTTGAGCTCCTGCATGATGTCGGTGCGCACCAGCACCGTGTAGTCCTGCGTGGGCTTCTCGTGAAGGCCGGGCAGCAGGTAGAACTTACCGTCGGACTGCCGCAGGTTGTCGATCTCCGGCTGGAGGTTCCACTTGGTGATCTTGTCCTTGAGGTTGGGCATCAGGTCCAGGTAGTCGCTCACCGGGAGGATCGCCCCGGAGGACACGAAGGCGTTCTCCTGCGGGTGGTACGTCTTCGGGATGATCATCGGGGCGTCGCCGGCGCCGATCAGCAGGCTGCGCTTCTGCTCGTAGTCGCTCAGCGGCACGGCCACCGGTTCGATCTTGACATTGGTCCGCTTGGTGAGCTCCGACCAGAACAGCCAGTCTTCCTTGAGCGGGTAGAACGTGTGGTTGTTGTAGAGGGTGGAGAACGAGAGAGCCTCGGTGGCCTTGAACTGGTCGCCGATGCCGTAGTTGGCCATCGCGCCGACCCGGTTCTCGGAGAGGTCGGTCGACTCACCGGGGTCCTCGGAACAGGCGGTGGTAAGGGAGAGCGCGAGCAGACCCGCGGTGGCTACCGCCACGCGGCGCCACGTCTTGTGGAGCATGGCTCGTCCTTTCAATGGTGGGGTTCGGAGGTGCCGCGCGCTCGCCGTCATCCCTTGACCGCGCCGAGCATCACGCCGCGGACGAAGTACCGCTGGACGAAGGGGTAGACCGCCAGGATCGGCAGGGTGGTGAGCACGATCGTCACGGCCTGGAGTGTGGCCGCGGCCTGCACGACATCGGCCTCGGCCGCGCCTGACTGCTGTGCGTCGGTGGCACCCGCGATCAGGTTGCGCAGGTAGACGGTGACCGGCAGCAGGTCCTGCCGGTCGATGTAGAGGAACGCGGTGAACCACGAGTTCCAGAAGGACACCGCATAGAAGAGCACCATCGTCGCGATGATCGCCTTCGACAGCGGCAGCACGATCCGCAGCAGGATGCCGTACGTGTTCAACCCGTCGACCGCTGCGGCCTCCTCCAGCTCGCTCGGCAGACTCTCGAAGAACGCCTTCATGACCAGCAGGTTGAACACGCTGATGGCGTTGGGGACCACCACCGCCCAGATGGTGTTCTTCATGCCCAGGCTGGTGACCAGCACGTAGTTGGGAATCAGGCCACCGGAGAAGAACATGGTGAACAGCGCGACACCGACGAGCACTCCGCGCCCCTTGAGCTGCGGCTTCGACAGCACGTACGCGTAACAGGTGGTCAGCACGATCGAGATGAGCGTCGCGACCACCGTGTACACCACAGTGTTGCGGTAGTTCGTCCAGAACATCGAGTCGGACATCACCAGCTTGTACGCGGTCAGGTCGAACCCGCGCGGGAAGAAGGTGACCTTGCCGGCGATGATGTACGCCTCTTCGCTGAGCGAGCGGGCCACGATGTTGAGGAACGGGTACAACGTCACGACCACGACGCCGAGCAGGACGACAGTGTTGACGACGCGGAAGATCCGGTAACCCCGGCTGTCGTCCGGCCCGCGCGTCTTCGGGGCGTCGATCTTCGTACCGAAGGTCACCACAGGCTCGTCCCCACAGTGCGACGGGAGATGACGTTCGCCGACAGGACGAGGATCAGCCCGATCACCGCCTCGAAGAGGCCGATGGCCGCCGCGTAGCTGAAGTTGCTCGACTGGAAGCCCATCCGGAACAGGTAGGTGGAGACCACGTCGGCGGTCGGGTACGTCAACGGGTTGTAGAGCAGCAGGATCTTCTCGAACCCGACGGCCAGGAAGCTGCCGATGTTGAGGATCAGCAAGGTCATCATCGTCGGGCGGATGCCGGGCAACGTGATGTGCCAGGTCTGGCGCAGCCGGCCGGCTCCGTCGATCCGGGCGGCCTCGTACAGGTCCTCGTCGATGGTGGTGAGGGCGGCGAGGTAGAGGATCGTGCCCCAGCCGACCGTCTGCCAGACCTCGGACGAGACGTAGATGGTGCGGAACCACTCAGGTCTCTGCAGGAACGCCACCGGGTCGCCGCCGAACAGGTTGACGATCTGGTTGGCGGTGCCCTCGATCGAGGTCAACTGCATGACCATCGCCGCCACGATCACGATCGACAGGAAGTGCGGCAGGTAGGACACGGACTGGACGAACCGCTTGAAGCGGCGGGCCCGGACCTCGTTGAGCAGCAGCGCCAGCACGATGGGCAGCGGGAAGCAGAACAGCAGGGTCAGCGCCCCGAGCACCAGAGTGTTGGTGAACACCTCCCAGAACGTCGGGTCGCTGAGAAACATCCGGAAGTAGCGCAGCCCGACCCAGTACTCACCGAAGATGCTGCCGCCCGGCTTGAACCGACGGAACGCGATGATGTTGCCGATCATCGGCAGATACCGGAACACCAGGAAGAACAGCAGCGGCAGGATGGCGAGGGAGTAGAGCTGCCAGTCCCGGCGCAGTGCCTGCCGCCAACTGCGACGGCGTCGTGGCGAGCGCGGGGCAGGGCTCTGCACCCGCTGCGGAGGACTCGGCGGCGCCGGCGGCGGTGGCCGCAGGGTGGATGTCATCCGTGGCCTCCTATGCCGACTGCGCAACGGCCACGAGGGGCTCGACCCGCACCGAGGTGAGCAGTTCCCGCTCGAAGCCGACCTGGCGTTCGGTGCCGACCAGTCGCAGCGGCAGGGCCGCCGCCACCTCGCCGCTGGAGCGGCCGAACCGCAGTTCGACGTCGCCGGGCTCGACGATCCGTCTGCCGGTCAGCCCGGTGAACGACGCCACGTCGGCAGGTACGCCGAACGTCACGTGCGCCACCTCGCCGGGCGCCAGCGGCAGCCGGGTGTAACCGATCAGCCGGACCACCGGACGGGTGGTCTGCGCGACCGGGTCGTGCAGGTAGAGCTGCACGACCTCGGTGCCGGCCCGCTCACCGGTGTTGGCGACGGTGATCCGCACCCGTACCTCGCCGTCGACCGGCCAGGCGGTCGGATCTTCACGCGGTTCAACCACTGTGGCGTCGGACCACTCGAAGGTGGTGTAGCTCAGCCCGTGGCCGAACGGGTACGCCGGGGTCGGGTCGATCGAGGAGACCTTGTTGCGCCGGCCGAGCGGTGGCGCGAGGTAGGTGCTCGGCAGTCCGCCGGCGTCGCGCGGCACGCTGACCGGCAACCGTCCGGAGGGGTTGACCGCGCCGGTGAGCACCTCGGCGAGTGCCTGCCCACCGAGCTGGCCGAGGAAGAACGCCTGCACCACGGCCGCCGCGTCGTCGAACTCCGGGCCGAGCGCGTACGGGCGGCCGGTCATCAGGACCAGGACGACAGGGGTGCCGGTGGCGAGGACGGCGCGGACGAGGTCGCTCTGCACGCCGGGTAGTCGCAGGTCGACGGCGTCGCAGCCCTCACCGGAGGTGCCCCGGCCGAACATTCCCGCCCGGTCGCCGACGGCCAGCACGCACACGTCGGCGGCGGCGGCAGCGGCGACCGCGGCCGGGATGCCCGAGGTGTCGTCACCGGTGACGGTGCACCCTGGCTCGTGGGTGAGCATCGGGACGCGCCGGGCCAGCTCGTCGCGCAGTGTGGGGATGGCCAGGCCGAGCCCGAAGTCGCTGTGGTTGACGCCCACGTGATTGGGGAACGAGTAGCAGCCGAGCATTCCCATCGGGTCGTCGGCGACCGGGCCGACCAGGGCGACCCGGCTTGCCACGGCCAGCGGGAGGACGCCGGTGTTGCGCACCAGGACGACTGACTCCCGGGCCAGGCGAAGGGCGATGTCCTGGCTGGCCTCGTCGTCGAAGCGCAGGGACGCCACGTCGTCGGGCAGCTCCTGCCAGCCCTCGTCGAGCAGACCGAGCTCGATCTTCTGGATCAGCACCCGACGCAGCGCGCAGTCGATCAGCGCCTCGTCGACCTCGCCGCGGCGAGCCGCCTCGACCAACGGTTCGCCGAAGGCGTCCACTGTGGGCAGCTCGACGTCGATCCCGGCCCGCAGAGCGAGCCGGGCGGCCTCGGCGGCATCCCCGGCGACTCCGTGCAGGGTCTGCAGGAACCGTACGGCGAAGTAGTCGGCCACCACTGTGCCGGTGAAGCCCCACTCGTCCCGCAACAGCCCGGTCAGCAGCCCACGGTCGGCCGCGACGGGCAGGCCATCGATCTCGGCGTAGGAGTTCATGACCGAGCGGGCGCCGCCGAGGCGCAGCGCCATCTCGAACGGCGGCAGGATGACGTCGGCCAGCTCGCGGCCGCCCATCGGCACCGGCGCGAGGTTGCGTCCGCCTCGGGAGGCGGAGTAGCCGGCGAAGTGTTTCAGCGTGGCCACCACACCGGCCCGCTCCAGGCCCCGCACGTAGGCGGCACCTGTCGTCCCGACCAGGTAGGGGTCCTCGCCGATCGTCTCCTCGGTACGACCCCAGCGGTAGTCCCGGGTGACGTCCAGCACCGGGGCGAGGCCCTGGTGCACACCGGCGGCCCGCATCGACCGCCCGATCCGGTCGGCCATCGCCTCGACCAGTTCGGGGTCGAAGGACGCGCCCCAGCTGAGCGGAGTCGGGTAGACGGTGGCCCGCCACGCCGCGAACCCGGTGAGGCACTCCTCGTGCACCTGCGCCGGGATGCCGAACCGACTGGCGGCCACGATCTGCGCCTGCGAGGCCGCCAGTGACCGGGCGCCGAGCACCGGGTCGACCGGGGCGGTGCCGAACGGACGGGTCAGCTGGCCCAACCCGTACTGGATGACAGTGCTCCACGGCGGCAACTCGCTGATCATGTCCGACTGGTGCGGTGCGACGCCCTCGCCGCTGGCGTCGGCGCCGACCCAGACCCCGACGAGCTGGGCGATCTTCTCTTCGAGGGACATCTTCGGCAGGAGCGCGTCGGCCCGCTCGGTCGGCGACAGCCGCTGATCACGCCACGGCGCGGCGCCGCCGTCTCCGAGCGACTGACTTCTCATGCCCTGACCCCTTAGCTCCGGCCACATCCCCGTGCCCTGGTGGAACCAGTTCCGTGGCGGACGTTTCTCACGATCCGAAACTTTCCGGAAACCTGCGTAACCTTTTCGGCAACCTAAGTGTCCCATCGATGCCTGTCAAGTGTCCCAATCGGACTACCAGGGGATGTTTCCTGCACACGGTGAGCCCACGATCGGCGTTCCGTTGCCGACGAGCCGCGCAATGTCCAGTCAATGCGCAGTCCGAGTGCGGCAACTACTGGCGTGAATGTCCCATCATGTTAAGGTCGCCCGAAACTTTCGGATGTTGTATGAGGCCGCGATGACAGAGCACCGCCCGCTCGACCCACCCGCCTCCACCACCATCGCCACCATCGCCAACGATGTCGGCGTCTCGGTCGCGACCGTGTCCAAGGTCCTCAACGGACGCGGTGATGTCGCCCCCGGCACCAGAGCCCGGGTGGAGGCGAGCCTCGACCGCCACCAGTACCAGCGCCGCGCCCGGCGACAGGCGACCAGCGGCGGCCGGGTGGACCTCGTGTTCCACGAGTTCGACACGGGCTGGGCGATGGAGATCCTGCGGGGCGTCGAGGCGGTGACCTCAGCGGCCGGCATCGGGCTGTCGATCGCCCAGCTCGACGGCGCGCACCGCCCGCCGGCACGCTGGTTGGAGGCGTTACTCGCCGACCGCCCCCTGGGCGTGGTGTTCGTCCTCTCCCACCTGGCCGAGGCCCAACAGCAGCACCTGCGCCGGCAGGGCATTCCGTTCGTCGTCGTCGACACCGACAGCGCCACCTCGGCCTCAGTGCCGACCGTCGGGTCGAACAACTGGAACGGCGGCCTGCTCGCCGCCCGGCACCTGCTGGAGCTGGGGCACCGACGGATCGCCATCATCTCCGGGCCACCCGACGTGCTGTGCAGTCGAGCGCGCGCGGCCGGCTTCCAGTCGGCCCACGACGAAGCCGGAATCGTGGTCGATCGCGAGCTGATCCGCTACGGCAGTTTCTCCGCCGGAGCGGGGCACGCCCACGGGCTGCAACTGCTCCAGCGGCCGGACCGACCCACGGCGATCTTCGCCGGGTCGGACATCCAGGCCATGGGGGTGCTCCGGGCCGCCCGTCAGTGCGGCCTGCGAGTGCCCGAGGACCTCTCGGTGATCGGGTACGACAACCTGCCGGTCTCCGCCTGGACCGACCCGGCACTCACCACGATCAACCAGCCGTTGCGCGACATGGCCGGCATCGCCACCCAGATGTTGCTCGACCTGACCAGGGGGAACGAGCCGGCGACCAGCCGGATCGACCTGGTGACCGAGTTGGTCCTCCGGGAGAGCACCGCGCCCCCCGCCCGTCCGCACTGACCCGGCCCCTGCGAGGACCCGTGCCCCACACCGCCTCCACCTTCGACGACCTCCAGCGGTACGCGCCCGAGGTCGCCGAACCCGACGACTTCGACGAGTTCTGGCGGGACACGCTCACCGGGGCGGCAGCCGTACCGGTGCTCGTCGACGCCCGCCCCGAACCCACCGACCTGCGGCTGCTCGACTCCTGGGACGTCACGTTCGCCGGCTTCGGTGGTGACCCGGTCCGCGCCTGGTACACCCGCCCGGCCGGGGTCAGCGAACCACTGCCGGCCGTGGTCGAGTACGCCGGCTACGGGCGCGGGCGCGGTCTGCCCCACGAACGCCCGACCTGGGCGGTGGCCGGGTACGCGCACCTGCTGATGGACAACCGGGGACAGGCGGGGCAGCACGGCGCCGGGGACACCCCCGACCCGCACGGCGCGCCCGGCGGGCCCTGGCCGGCCACCTGGGGGATCCTCGATCCGCGCACCTACCACTATCGCCGCCTGATAACCGACGCGGTGCGGGCGGTCGAGGCGGTCCGCGCGCTGCCGGGGGTCGAGGGTGACCGGGTCACCGTGGTCGGCAACAGCCAGGGTGGCGGCATCGCCCTGGCGGTGGCGGGTCTCGTCGAGGACCTCAGCGCGGTGCTGACCACCGCCCCGTTCCTGTGCGACATGCGCCGGGCCGTCGCGCTCACCGACCTCGCGCCGTACGGCGAGATCGCCCGGTACCTGGCGGTGAACCGGGAGGCACAGGACGCGGTGTGGCACACGCTGTCCTATGTCGACGGGGTGAACTTCGCGCGTCGGGCGACTGCGCCGGCGCACTTCGGCGTCGGCGGACGCGACACCGTCTGCCCACCGCGAACCGCCTTCGCCGCCTACAACCACTACGGCGCCGCGAACGGGAGGCCGGTCCCGCCCGAGCGGGAGATGCACGTCTACCCGTTCAACGGCCATGAGGGCGGCGAGGCCGTGCACGTGCGGCGTCAGCTGCGCTGGCTGGGCTCGGTCCTCCATCCAGCGCGGGCCTGAACGCCCGAGGCATCGTCGGGTGCTGATGCGTTGCCGGTGTTAGCGATAACACGCTATGGTGCGTCAGGCGAGGTGCAGGGCACACCTCCGCCACGGCTTCCCGGTCCGTCCCGCCACATCCTCGACGGCCGGTGCCCGCCGTACACCGCCACGACCACCAGTGCAGACGTCCGGGTTGTTGGTCGTGCCGCGCACCCCACCTCCGCGTACCGCGTCATGACGGCAGCCGTCTCGCCGGTGGCCGCTGATGTCGCGCACCCCCACCAGAGGAAGTCCCATGCGCAGTCCAACGCTCGTGCAACCCGTCCCTCTCGCACCGACCGGCAACGCACCGACGTCGAGGCCCCGGCGGGCTCGTCGATGGTGGACGGCCCTGGCTGCCGTCGCCGCCATTGTCGCCGCCGTGCCGATCGCGACCACTCCCGCCAGCGCGGAGTCCAACGGCGGCGTCCGCGTGATGCCGCTCGGCGACTCGATCACCGACGGATTCAACGTCCCCGGCGGTTACCGGATCGAGTTGTGGCAGCGGTTCACGTCCGGTGGTTACCGGATCGACTTCGTCGGCTCCCAGTTCAACGGGCCAGCCAGCCTCGGCGACCACGACCACCAGGGCCACTCCGGCTGGACCATCGCCCAGATCGACGCCAACGTGGTGAACTGGTTGCGGGCCACGAATCCGCGGACCGTGCTGCTGCACATCGGCACCAACGACATGTACGGCGACACGTCCGGGGCCCCGTCCCGGCTGGCCACTCTCGTCGACCGGATCACCAACACCGCCCCGAACGCCGACGTGTTCGTCGCGACGATCATCCCGAAGTCCGGCGCGGACAACCAGGTCCGGGGCTACAACGCCGCGATCCCCGGGATCGTGCAGAGCCGGGCCGCCGCCGGCAAACGCGTACACCTGGTCGACATGTACCGCGCCCTGACGCTCAGCGACCTGGCCGACGGGGTGCACCCGAACGCCACCGGCTACCGCAAGATGGCCGCCGCCTGGTACGACGCCCTCCGTGCGGTGCCCGGCAGCATCGGGGGCGACACCCCTCCGACCACTCCCCCTCCGACCACTCCCCCGCCCACCACGCCCCCGCCGACCACGCCCCCGCCGTCCGGTGACTGCCGCGTCTCGTACACGATCAACGCCTGGAACAGTGGTCTCACCGCGTCGGTCTCGGTGACCAACACCAGCAGCACGCCGGTGAACGGTTGGAGCCTGGCGTTCACGCTGCCCAGTGGGCAGAGCATCACCAGCGGGTGGAACGCCACCTACTCCCCGTCCAGCGGAGCGGTGACCGCCCGAAACGTCTCCTACAACGCGACGATCGCGCCGAACGCCTCGGTCGACATCGGCTTCCAGGCAACCCACACGGGTGGCACCGGTCGGCCGGCCGCATTCACCCTCAACGGCACCGCCTGCACGCTCGCCTGACACCAACCGCCGCGGTGCCGGGTCACACCGGCTCGGCACCGCGCGGACGACCGCCGACGCGGGGTCGAGCGGTCACTGCTGCGCAGCGCCGTAGAGCCGGCTCACGGTCTCGGCCACGCAGACGGGCTTGCCGCCGCTGTCGCTCTCCACGGTGACCGTCACGACCAGCTGCACACCGCCGCTGACCGGCGACACGTCGGCGATGGTGGCGGTGGCCCGTACGGCGGCACCGACCCGCAGCGGCGCGGGGAAACGCACCCGGTTCAGCCCGTAGTTGACGCCCATCGCCACCCCCTCGACCCGGTAGAGCCCGCCCGCCAACGCCGGCAACAGCGACAGAGTGAGGTACCCGTGGGCGATCGTCCCGCCGAACGGCCCCGCCGCGGCTCGGACCGGGTCGAGATGGATCCACTGGTGGTCGTCGGTGGCGTCGGCGAAGAGGTCGACGCGGCTCTGCTCGATGCGCTGCCACGGACCGGGCCCGAGGCTCTCGCCGGTCGCGGCAGCCAGCTCCTCGAACGAGGTGAACACTCTCATGCCGGATCTCCCTACAGGTGCTAGAAGGCGTTGACGCCGGTGAGCGCGCGTCCGATGAGGAGTTGCTGAATCTGGCTGGTGCCCTCGTAGAGCGTGGCCACCCGGGCGTCGCGCAGATACTTGCCGACCGGATACTCGTCGATGTAGCCGTACCCACCGAAGACCTGGACCGCGTTGTTGGCCGCGCGGACGGCGGCCTCACTGGCGAAGAGCTTGGCCATCGACGCCTCGGTGGCGAACGGCTGGTCACTGTCGATCAGGTCGGCCACCTGCCACACCAGCAGCCGGGCGGCGGCGGTGTCCACAGCGATGGCGGCGAGCAGTTGTTGGACGAGCTGGTGCCCGGCGATCGGCTTGCCGAACTGGGTGCGCTGCCCGGCGTAACCGACTGCCGCGTCGAGGCAGCCCTGCGCGATGCCGACGCACCCGGCGGCCACCGACATCCGGCCCTTGGCGAGGGTGGCCAGGGCCAGTCGGAATCCGGCGCCTTCGGCGCCGAGGCGGGCCGTGTCGGGCACACGCACCTCGTCGAAGCCCAGCTCGCCGGTGGCCTGACCGCGCAGACCGAGCTTGCCGTGGATCTCCCGCCGGGTCAGCCCCGGGCTGTCGGTGGGCACCAGGAACGCGGTGATTCCTCGGTGCCCGGGGCCGCCGGTGCGGGCGAAGACCAGCGCGACGTCGGCGGTGGTGCCGTTGGTGATGAACATCTTCGTGCCGGTGAGCAACCAGTCGGTGCCGTCGCGGACCGCGCGGGTGCGCAGTGCGGCCGCGTCCGAGCCGCTGTCCGGCTCGGTCAGCGCGAAGCAGCCGAGTGCGGTGCCGGCGCAGAGCCCTGGTAACCACTCGGCCCGCTGCTCCGCGCTCCCGTGCGCAGCGATCGACTTCGCGACCAGACCGAGGGAGACCGAGACGATGCCGCGCACCGCCGAGTCTCCCCGGCCCAGTTCCTCCAGGACCAGGCAGTACGCGAGGTGGTCGCCGCCGGAACCGCCGTCGGCCTCGGCGATGGTCAGCCCCAGGAAGCCCAGGTCACCGAGCATGCCGACGATGGCGGGGTCGACCGATTCGCGGCGGTCCCAGGCGGCTGCGTGCGGTAGCAGCTCGCGGTCGGCGAACTCGGCGGCCAACTGGCGGACCGCCGCCTGCTCGGCGGAGAGGATGAGGTCCATGACGCACAAACTAGCGGTGATAGTTAAACGCGTCCAGACCGGACGTTCACCGGTCGGAGCTCAGACCGACGTGCCGTTCGGCCGTGAACGCGCGGGCCAGCTCGGTCCGCGAACGGATACCCAGCCGGTGGAACACGTTGCGCAGGTGGTGGTCGACCGTACGGGTGGAGAGGAACATCCGGGCGGCGATCTCCCGGTTGGTGGCGCCCTCGGCGACCAACTCGGCGATCCGCAGTTGCTGGCCGGTCAACAACCGCGCCGCGGGCAGGTCCGGCGGACCGATCGACTCCCCAGCCGCCCGCAGCTCCGTGGTGGCCTGCTCGGCCCAACACTCCACCCCGAGCAGGCTGAACATCTCGCGGGCCTGGTGCAGGTGCGTCCGCGCGTCGCGAGGGCGTCGACTGCGGCGCAACTCCTGACCGAAGAGCAGCTCGGTGCGGGCCCGCTCGAACGTGCCAGCCTCGGTGGGGTGCAGGCGCAGCGCCGCCTCGAAGTCCCGTTCCGCGTCGGTGCCGCCCCGAGGGGCGAGCAGTGCGTGGCACCGCGCGGACAGGGCCCGGCGCAACGGGCTCGCGGTGCTGCTGGCCCACCTGTCGAACGCGGCGAGCGCGGCCGTCGCCGCCGGCCGGTGCGCCAGGTGCGCCGCCGCCTCCACCAGGTACGGGGTGGCCATCACCTGCACGAGGACCTGACCTCGGCGCGTGCCGAGCCGGGACAGCGACGCCAACCGGTCCGCCGCCTCGGCGTGCCGGCCGTCCACCAGGTCGAGCACCGCCAGGGCCCACGCGGCGAGCGCGTGCGGGCGGCTGCCCGGCGTCGGCGACTCGCCGATCTCACGGATCCGCCGCAGGCTGGTCTCCCGATCGGCCCGGATCGCGGCGAGGACGGCGAGCATGCCCAGGTGTACGTTGGCGCAGTTGACCTGCCCGGTGGCCCGGGCGACGCGCAGCCCGTCGCGGGAGGTCTCCGCCGCCGCCTCGTGTCGACCCAGCCAGTACTCGGCGACCGCCCGCAGCTCCAACGCCCGCGACAGCATGGACAGCTCACCCCGTTCCCGGGCCAGCTCGACCGCGCGTTCGGCGAGCCGGTGGGCAGCACCGTCCACGGCCACCAGCAGCCCGGCCGCCGCGGCGCAGCTGAGCGCGGTGGGGGTCAACGCCCAACCGGTCAGCCGGTCACCCAGCACCACGGCGCGGCGCAGCGCGGGCCCGGCCCGCTCGTGGTCGCCCCGCAGGGTCGCCGCCACCCCGGCGATCAGACAGCCCATGACCTCCAGGGCCGGCGGGTCGCCCGGGCGCCGCAACGCCAGCGCCCGCCGGCCGACCTCGGCGTAGCGGTACTGGTCGCCGGTGAAGCAGACCGCCTCGCCGGCGCGTACCAGCCCGGCCATCGCCAGGGCACGGTCGGTGCCGTCCACCGCCGCGGTGGCGGCCAGCAGCGTGGCCGACGCACTCGAGGCGGTGCCGCAGCGCAGTTCCAGCTCGCCGCGGAGCAGGTCGGCGCGGCCCCGAACGACCGGGTCGACGCCCACCGCGCGGAGGCGGTCGAGCAGCAGCCGGGCCTCGTCGGGTTGTCCCCCGGCCCAGGCGTACCGGGCTGCGGCCAACAGACGGGTGGCGGTCAGCCTCGGCTGGTCGCTCAGTTCGGCGGCCCACCGCAGGGCCACCGAGGCTGCGGCCCAGCCGTCGGATCCGCCGACCGCCGCCTGCTCCAACTCGGCGGCGAGGGCCGGATCGGCACCCGCGGTCGCGGCGGCGAGGTGCATCGCCCGGCGCAGCCGTTGCCCGTCCGCGACCAGCACCTCGGCGAGCAGTCGGTGCGCCGCGCGGCGCTCCGCGAGCGGCGCGCTGGCCGCGATCATCGTGCGCACCAGCGGCTGCGGGAAGGTGACGCCGCGTTGCTCGACGCGGACCAGGCCGGCGACCTCCGCCGGGGCGAGCGCCTCGACCTCGGCGCCCGCAGCCGCCGCGGCCCGGATCAGGGTGCCCGGCTCGCCGTCCTCATCGAGCGCGGCGAGCAACAGCACCCGTCGGGTCTCCGGGGGCAGCCGGTCCAGCCGGGCACGGTACGCGCGACCCAGCGCCCCGTCCGCCGGTGGCGCGGCGGGCAGCGACTCCTCGCCCCGCCACTGCCCGGCGGTGAGGACCTCGGCGAGGTCCACCAGCGCCTGCGGGTTGCCCCCGCCGACCGCGGCCAAAGCGGTCAGTACCGACGCGGCCGGCCGGTCGGGCAGCCGGTCGACGCTCTCGCGCCCGGCCAGCCGATCGAGTCGATCGGTGAGGACAGCGCGGCTCTCGTGCTCGGTCAGCGCGCGCAGTCGGTGTGCCGGTATCCCGTCGAGGTTGGCGGTGACGTCGGCGGTGAGCAGGACGGCGAGCGGCAGGTGCCGCAGTCGGCGGGCCACGAACGCCAGCACCTGCGCGGTCTGCGGGTCACCTCGGTCGACGTCGTCCATCGTGGCGAGCAACGGCCGGTCCCGGGCGGCGGCGGTGAGCAGCCCGAGCACCGCCATCGACAGGGTCAACTGCCGGTCGGCCGGGCAGCTCTCCCCGGCCAGCGCGCGCCGCAGCAGATGGCGCTGCTCATAAGGGAGCGCGGCGGCCCGGTCGAGCAGCGGGTCGACCAGACGTTGCAGGCCGGCGTACGGCAGGGCGGCCTCCTCGGCGAGCCCGCTGCCGGCGAGCACTGTGCAGCCACCCTCGGCGTGTCGATGGGCGTAGCCGAGAAGCGCCGTCCGGCCCGATCCGGGCTCCCCGCGCAACAGCAGGGCACCGCCGGCGTTGGTCATGCCGTCGAGCAGGCTCCGGACAGCCCGGCACTCGTCGTCCCGGCCACGCAGCACGGTTAGTTGCACTCTTGATGCAGTAACCATGCCTGTCAGTGTTACCCATCGGAAACCGAATGGAAAGAGGGGGCGATATCGGGCCGGGCCGGAATCAGTCGGGCGCGACCTCGGCCAGCAGAGCGCCCACGGTCCGGGCCATCACCGCGCGGGCCTGGTCCACGCCGAGACCGAGCCCGTAGCGCAGCATCGACCAGGCCTGCCAGGTGCTCGCCACGACCAGGGCGTTGAGCAACTGCTCCCGTCCCGCCCCGGCTTCGGCCAACTCGACGGCGAAGAGTTCCTCGACCTCGTCGCGGACCCGTTCGATGTGCTTGAGACGGTTGCGGTGCAGCTGTTCGGAGACCGGCTCACGCATCTGGGCGGCCCGCGCCGACGGCGCGATGAGCTGGAGCAGGCGAGCCCGCTGCCGGCAGTACGCGTCGACCCGCTTCGCCAACGGCAGCCCGGGTGAAATCGGCCGGTGGGCGGCGTCCTGCTGGCGGAGCACCTCCGCGCCGCTGGCCTCGAAGAGCGTCTCCATGTCCTTGAAGTTGGTCCAGAGGGTGCGCAGCGAGATGCCGGCCCGCTCGGAGATGCGCTCCCCGGTCGGGCGGAGGTCGCCCTCGGAGATGAGCGCGAGATGCGCCTCGACGATGGCGGCGCGGGTGCGCTCGGCGCGGGCGGTACGCCCGTCGACCCGACCCGCCACATCGACTGCGTCCATCCGCCCTCGCCCCCTCACCGCCACGGCGTCCCCCGACACACCGCCGAGTCTAGACAGCCGTTGATCAGCGGCTCCGGACGCTCCGCCGACGCCGTCATCCGGCCCGGCCGGTCAGCGAGACGCCGCCGTCGCAGACGATGGTCTGCCCGGTGATCCAACTGGCGTCGTCGGAGGCCAGGAAGGCGACCGCGCCGGCCACGTCAGACGGCAGACCGAGGCGCCCGAGCGGGTACCGCGCGGCGACCTCGGCCTCCCGTCCGTCGTAGAGGGCGGCGGCGAAGCGGGTCTTCACCACGCCGGGAGCGACCGCGTTGACCCTGACCGTCGGGCCCAGCTCCACGGCGAGGCTGGCGGTGAGGTGGTTGAGCGCGGCCTTGCTGACCCCGTAGCAGGCGATGCCGGGTGACGGACCGAGCCCGGCGATCGACGAGACGTTGACGACGCAGCCGCCGCGCTCGCTCATGCCGGCGGCGCAGACCTCCTGCACCCAGCCGAGCGCGGCGACCACGTTCACGTCGAGGATCTTGCGGGCCGCGGCCAGGTCCAGCTCGACCAGCGGGCCGTGCACCGGGTTGATGCCGGTGTTGTTGACCAACAGATCCACCGACCCGAACGCCGAGGTCACCGCACGCACCGCGGCGGCCCGATGCTCGGGATCGTCGGCTCGGCCCGGCACCGCGAGGGCGTGTGCCGGGCCGCCAAGTGTGGCGACCGCCTCGGCCAGCCCTTCGGGGCGGCGGGCGGTCAGGCCCACCCGGGCGCCTTCGGCGACGAGGCGTTGGGCGATGGCCAGACCGATCCCGCGACTGGCGCCGGTGACGATGGCGACCCGGCCCGCGAGCCGGCCCGAATATGCATTCACGGTGCAGATAGTAGGAGTATCGATCGGTATCGGTCAACGCCCTCGACGGTCGGCCGGCAGGCCGCGCCGGCAGCACGCGCGCAGCCGTCCGACCGGGCGTGGTCAGGCGGGACCACGCCCGGTCGGACGTCGGGGCTGCGGAGCCTCAGGAGACGGTCGGCACCCCGTTCGCCGGGGGCGCAGCCGGAGTGACGGTGTACTCGTTGACCGCCCCGTCCGCCTCGTCCGTCTCGTACGCCGGCCCGAAGTAGGTCTGCACTCCCCCGGTCACCCGGCTCAACCGCTGGCCGCCGTACCCGGAGTGGTCAGTGGCGGAGAAGCGCAGCGGCACCAGCCCGGGGCCCTGGAAGCCGCCCTTCTGCACGGCGTCGAGGACCTTCTCCCGGGTGAGGTCCTTGCCGGCGGCGAGCAGCGTCTGCACGAAGAGATAGCCGACCGACATCCCGTAGACGGTGTTGCCGTCGAACGGCGCGTCCCCGTTGTGCTCCTTGTTGATCTTCGTGAAGAGCTGGACCCACGGGTTGGCGGTGTCGTTCTGCATCGGCAGGTAGTTGGTGCCGACCATGCCCTCCAGCAGTGGCGCCGCGGCGCCGAGCTGCTTGGCCAGGGTCGGGTGGTCGGCGCCGACGTTGGAGACCAGCCACTGCGGCTTGAAGCCCAGCCGCGCCGCCGTGCCGACGGAGAGCGCGGTGAAGCCGGGCACCGTGGCGAGCACGACGACCTGGCAGCCGGCCGCCTTGAACGCGCCGATCTGCGGCGCCACGTTGGTGTTGCTGGTGACGTACGTCTGCTTGGCCACCACGGCACCGGCGCCGAGCACCTTCTCCACGCCGGCCAGGCTGTCCCGGCCGAAGTCGTCGTCCTGCCCGAGGAAGCAGACCTTCTGGCCGGCCAGGTTCGCCTTCGCGTAGTTGGCCAGGATCTTGCCCTCGACCGTGTAGTCCGGGTTGAACCCGAACGTGCCCGGATACTTGTCCGGTTGGTCCCAGCTGCGGCTGCCGGAGGCGACGAAGAGGTCGGGCACCCGGTTGCTCTTGAGGAAGTCGAGCACACCGGTGTGCGTCGGCGTGCCCAGACCATTGAGGATGGCGAAGACCTTGTCCTGGAGGACGAGCTGGCGGACCACCTGCTGGGTGTTCGCCGGGTTGTAGCCGTCGTCCATGATCTTGTACGTGATCTTGCGGCCGTGCACGCCACCGTTGGCGTTGACGTAGTCGAAGTACGCCTTCGTCGCCGGGGCGATCTTCGAGTAGCCGGCCGAGGCCGGCCCGGTCAGCGGCATGTGGGTGCCGACGACGATCTCGGTGCCGGTGACGCCCGGCGCCGACGCCCCGCCGGAGCCAGGGCCGTCGTCGCCGCTACAGCCGGCAGCGGTGATGAGCAGGGCAAGGGTGCTGGCGATCGCGAGGCCGCGATGCGCTTTACGGTGCATGGGAGACACCGACCTTTCTCGGTCCGGTTTTTTGGGGAACGGTGTGGTGGTGGGGCGCCCGGCCGAGGCCGGACCGAGGACAGCTCAGGAACGCCGGGTCGGCCGCCTGGCCAGCAACGCCCGGCCGAGACGCGACAGCAGACCCTGCACACCGCCGGGGGCGGCGATCATGACGACGATCAGGGTGAGTCCGAAGATCGCCAGGGGGAGATTGCCCTCCATCCGCTGCGCCACCGCTGGCGAGAGCGTGAGCATCCCGGTCAGCGAGTGGGTGAGATCGGGCAGGGCGACCAGCAGGACCGCCCCCCAGAGCGCGCCGGTCAGTCGACCCAGGCCACCGATCACCACGGCCATCAGCAGGAACAGCGACAGGGTCAGCGAGAACGCGCCGGGTGAGACGCTCTGCGCGAGCACCGCCAGCAGCGCGCCGCCGAGCCCGGCGGTGGCGGCGCTGACCACGAAGGCGAGAACCTGGGTGCGGGCCACGTGGATGCCGGCGAGGCGGGCCGCCACCTCGTCGTCGCGGACCGCCCGGAAGGTCCGCCCGTACCGGCTGCGGATCAGGTTCGCCAGCAGCAGCAACGCGAGCAGGGTGGCCGCGCCGGTGACCCAGAGCTGCCACCGCTCGTACGGGAAGTACGGGCCGAGCGACAGCGGCGGCGGCTCCACCGGCACCGACAGCCCCTGCTCGCCGTTGAACACGCCGTCGAAGGTGACCGCCAGCGCCGGCACCACCACTGCCACCGCGAGGGTGAGCCCGGCCAGATAGGGGCCGCGCAGCCGGGCCGCTGCCACACCGACCACCGCGCCGACCGCGACCGTGCTGACGATCGCCGCGGCCAACGACAGCGGCAACAGCCAGCCGCCGGTCATCCCCCGGTCGGCGAACGCGGTCTGGCACAGCGCCACCGTGTACGCCCCGGTGGCCATCAGCGCGCCGTGCCCGAGCGACAGTTGACCGTTGAGCCCGGTGAGGACGGTCAGCCCGGCGGTCGCGCACAGGTAGGCGGCCACCGTGGCGAGCTGGAAGTTGCGGAACGGCTCGACGGAGTAGCTGACCGCCACCAGTAGCAACCCGGCGGCCAGCACCACCGCGAGGTGGCGCAGCAGGGTGGAGCCCCGTCGCCGGTCGACCGGCCGACCGGCCGGGTCGTCGAGCTGCTCTCTCGGCGGCACAGCCGCCTTCGTGGCGCTCACACCCGCCTCGCCACGACCGGGGCGAACAGCCCACCGGGCCGGACCAGCAGCACCGCCAGCAGCAGGACCAGCACCGCGAGCGGGGTGAGGTCACTGCCGGCGTAGCCGCTCACGTAGGAGAGCAGCAACCCCACCACCAGCCCACCGACCACCGCCCCCGGTGGACTGTCCAGCCCACCGACCACCGCCGCGGTGAACGCCGAGACGAACACCAGGTCCATCGCGTGCGGGTGCAGGCCCAGCTCGGTCGGCAGGACCAGCATGGCGGCCAGCGCGCCCACCCCGGAGGCGAGCGCCCAACCGAGGGTCAGCATCCCACCGACGTTGACCCCGAGCAGCCGGGAGACCTCCGGAGCGAAGGCCGCCGCGCGCATCCGCAACCCCACCGGGGTACGCGCGAACATCCAGGCCAGACCACTGACGACCACGCCGATCGTGGCGAAGACGAACAGGTCGTACGGGGACAGCACGGCGACGCCGCCCACGGTGAGGGCGGACCGGCTGAACGGGGCCTCGGCGGGGCGGAACTCGCTGCCGTACACCATTCCCAGCACGGCCTGGATCAGCAGCACCAGCCCGAGCGCGACGATCACCGGGTTGAGCGGTGAGGCGTGATCGACGTGCCGCATCACCACCCGGTCCACCAGCGCGCCGAGCAGCAGGCCGGCGACGATCGCGACCACGAAGCCCAGCCAGTAGGAACCGGTGGCGGTGCTGACGGTGTAGGCGACGTACGCGGCGGCGACGGCCATCGCCCCCTGGGCGAAGTTGACGACCCGCGCCGCCCGCCAGATGAGCACCAGGGCCAGCGCGAACGCGGCGTACACCGCGCCGCGGGACAGGCCGTCGACGGTGAGGAAGACGAAGCGGTCCAACAGTCCTCCCTCCGGGGGACGAGATGGTGGTCAGAAACCGAGGTAGGCGTGGCGCAGGTCGACGTCGTCGCGTAGCCGTGCCGCCGGGGCGGCGATCACCACCCGACCGAGGGACATCACGACGCCCTGGTCGGCGACGGCGAGCGCGCTGCGCACGTTCTGCTCGACCAGCAGGACGGTCAGGCCGGTGCGGTCGCGCAGTTGGCGGAGCAGGGCCATGGTCCGGGCGACGACCCGGGGCGCCAGGCCGAGCGACGGCTCGTCCAGCAGCAGCAGGCGGGGTCGGCCGACCAGGGCCCGACCGAGCGCCAGCATCTGCCGCTCGCCGCCGGAGAGCTGGTGACCGAGGTGCCGGCGGCGTCGGGCCAGCGGCTCGAAGAGCTGGTAGACCTCGTCGAGGGCCCGCCCGGCGTCGGCCCGGTCGCGCCGCCACAGCCCGCCCAGCCGCAGGTTCTCGTCGACGGTCAGCTCGCTGATCACGCCCCGACCCTCCGGGACGTGCGCCATGCCGCGTCGGACGAGCTGCTCCACCGGCGTACCGCGAAGGTCCTCGCCGGCCAGCAGGACCTGGCCGGCGGCCGGACGGATCATGCCGGAGAGCGCCCGCAGGAGAGTGGTCTTGCCGGCGCCGTTGGCACCGACGACAGCGGCGATGGTGCCGGCCGGGACGGTGAGGTCGATGGCCCGCAACACGGGCGCGGCGCCGTAACCGGCGACCAGCCCTCGCACGACGAGCAGTTCGGTGCCGCTCATGGGGAGACCTCTTCCTCGACGGTGGCACCGAGGTACGCGTCGGTGACCGCGGGGTCGTCGCGGATCTCGTCCGGGGTGCCGGCGGCGATGACCCGGCCGAAGTCGAGCACCACGAGCTCGTCGCAGACGGCCATCACCAGGTCCATGTGGTGCTCGACCAGGAGCACGGCGCAGGGATCGGTGTCCCGCCGGGGCAGTTGGCGGACCAGCTCCCCCAGCTCGGCGATGTCGTCCGCCCCGAGGCCACCGGCCGGCTCGTCGAGCAGGAGCAGCCGGGGGCGGGCGGCGAGCGCGCGGGCCAGGGCGACCCGCTGGCGTACGGCGAAGGGCAGGGTGGTCGGCGCGGCCCCGGCGTGCTCGGCGATGCCCAGCTCGTCGAGGATGGCCAGGGCGTCCGCGCGCAGCCGGCGTTCGTCGCGGTCGCTGGCCGGCAGCCCGAGCAGTGCCGGGACGAAGCCGGCACGGGCGGTGTGCGAAGCGCCGGTCATCACGTTCTCCAGCACGCTCAGCCCGGCGAAGAGCCCGGTGCCCTGGAGGGTCCGGGCGATGCCGAGCCGGGTCAGCCGGTGCGGCCGTGGCCGCAGCGGCCGGCCGTCGAGGGTGAGTGAGCCCGTCTCCGGCGCGACGAAGCCGCAGATCACGTTGAACAGCGTCGTCTTGCCGGCGCCGTTGGGCCCGATGACGCCCACCACCCGGTTGGGTGGCACCCGCAGGGACACGTCGTCGAGGGCGGTGAGGCCGCCGAAACGGACGCCGATGTGGTGCAGTTCGAGGCCGCGCTCCATCACCCATCCCTCTGTCGTGGCGGGTGTTTATTTACACTCGCAGTGTACGTTTCTCGGGTTAGCCGTCAAGACCTTCAATGCCCCCTTCACGCACGTGGACGGGGCGGCCGCCATCGGCGACCGCCCCGTGACCGCCGTCAGGCGCTGGGACAGGTGTTGCGGTACTCCTGGATCTGCGAGCCGCTCGGTCCGGGGCAGAGGAACTGCTCGTAGCGGGTGTCGTCGTCGACGAACCTCTTCAACCAGGCCACCATCTGCCGCGCGGTCGGCGTGTTCGTGGTCTGCGGGAAGAAGTGGCTCGCCCCGTTCAGCTCCAGGTACGCCTTCTCGGCGGAGGCCGGGATGCTGTTGTAGAAGGGCACCGAGTGCGACGAGACCGGCGCGACGCTGTCGCTCTCGCCACCGACGATCAGCGTGGGCACCCGCAGCTCGGACCAGCTCTTGTCCAGGTTCCACGGTGCCAGCGGCACCGCGGCCTGCAACGACGGCCGCGACGAGGCCGCCTCCAGGCTGCCCCCGCCACCCATGGAGTGGCCGGCCACAGCGAGTCGACTGCTGTCGATCCGGGTGCGCACCGAGCTGCGCTCGGTGAGGTAGTCCAGCGCGGCGAGCAACTGCCGGCCCCGGCTGTCCGGCTGGTCCAGCCGAGTGTTGGTCTCGATGCCGATCACCACGAAACCGTGCGAGGCGATACGCGGTCCGAGCCAGCTGATGCTGGACCAGGCCGCTGTGTAGCCGGGCGAGATGGCGATGGCGCCGAAGGTGCCCTCGCTGGTGCTGGTCGGGTAGTAGATGACGCCGCCGCCGAAGCCGGTGACGCTCAGCGAGGACACGCTCTGCGACGCCGTGGCGAACGGTCCGCGACTGGCCTCCAGGATCGAGGTGGTCGGGGCGGGGCCGCGCTCGTACGGGCCGGCGGCCTGGGCGGCGCTGGACGACCCGGCCAGGGCACCGCCGGCGGCCAGGACGGCGGCCAACGCGAGCCGGGTGGCACGGGCTGTGACGGAACGGGGACGGGTGGTGGTTGGTGAGGACACGTCGGGCACTCCCTAGAGTCGAGGGATATCGACGTGTGTCAGTTTTGGCTGCTCCGCCGATCCCGGCATCGGCGAAATCACCAGTCCCGACGTGAAATGCCGAGATCAGTCGTGTTTCGACCCTCTGACCAGGGGTAGCAGGGCAGGCGCCGGCCCGCCCACGTGCCATGGAGAGGTTCATTCAGTGGATTCCAGCAAGCCCGCCGAGGCGGTCAAGAACGCCGTGAAGACCGCCTCAGGAAAGATCGCCGACGCCCTCAGCCCAGCTGTCCCCGGTGCGCCGGGGAGCGCGCCACCGACCGTCGAGGAGCCGACGACGCCGCACGACCCGCTGCCGCCGAAGCCAGAACAGGGGGCACCGCAGACGCGTACGCCGACCGGCGCCGAGACCGGCGCGCCGACGACCGCGAACGGTCAGCAGGGGGCCTACCTCACGACCGCGAACGGGGCGCGGCTGCGCGACACCGACCACTCGCTCAAGGCCGGCCCGCGCGGCCCGGTGCTCCTCCAGGACCACCACCTACGCGAGAAGATCACGCACTTCGACCACGAGCGCATTCCGGAGCGTGTGGTGCACGCCCGCGGCGCCGGCGCGCACGGGGTGTTCACCGCGTACGGCACCGCCGAGGCGGTCACCCGTGCCGGCTTCCTCAAGAAGGGCCGGGAGACCGACGTCTTCGTCAGGTTCTCCACTGTGCTCGGTTCGCGGGGTTCGGCCGACACGGTCCGCGACACCCGTGGCTTCGCTACGAAGTTCTACACCGACGAGGGCACCTTCGACCTGGTCGGCAACAACATGCCGGTCTTCTTCATCCAGGACGCGATCAAGTTCCCGGACATCATCCACGCCGGCAAGCCGCACCCCGACCGGGAGATTCCGCAGGCGCAGAGCGCCCACGACACCTTCTGGGACTTCGTGTCGCTGCACACCGAGGCGCAGCACCACACCATCTGGAACATGTCCGACCGGGGCATTCCGCGTTCGTACCGGACGATGGAGGGCTTCGGCGTGCACACCTTCCGCCTCGTCAACGAGGTCGGGGAGACGGTGCTGGCCAAGTTCCACTGGAAGCCGAAGCTGGGCGTGCACTCGCTGACCTGGGAGGAGGCCCAGCTGCTCGGCGGCATCGACCCGGACTTCCACCGACGCGACCTCTACGACGCCATCGAGGCCGGCGCGTATCCCGAGTGGGAGCTGGGCATCCAGGTCTTCCCGGACACTCCCGACGAGACCTTCGCCGACATCGACCTGCTCGACCCGACGAAGATCGTGCCGGAGGAACTGGCCGAGGTGCAGCCCATCGGGCGGCTGGTGCTCAACCGGACGCCGACGAACTTCTTCGCCGAGACCGAACAGGTCGCCTTCCACCTCGGTCACCTGCCCCCGGGCATCGACGTCACCAACGACCCGCTGTTGCAGGGCCGGCTCTTCTCGTACCTCGACACGCAGCTCACCCGGCTGGGCGGGCCGAACTTCACGCAGATCCCGATCAACCGTCCGCACGCCGCCGTGAACGACATGCTGCGCGACGGTTTCCACCAGCACGCCGTGCACGCCGGCGTCGCACCGTACCGGCCGAACTCGCTCGACGGCGGCAACCCGTTCCCCGCCGGGGACGCCGAGCAGGCCTTCGTCGACGTGCCGGTCGCCGTCGCGCAGGCACCGAAGGTACGCGCGAACCCGGCCTCGTTCGACGACCACTACAGCCAGGTCCGCCTGTTCTGGCTGAGCATGTCGCCGGTCGAGAAGGAACACATCATCCGGGCGTACACCTTCGAGCTGGGCAAGTGCTACCACCAGGCGATCAAGGAGCGTCAGCTGCAGAGCCTCGCCAACATCGACCCGGTGCTGTGCGAGCAGGTCGCCACCGGCCTGGGCCTGCCCGCACCCCAACCGACCGTGCCGCTCCCCGACGTCACGCCCAGCCCGGCGCTGTCGCAGGTCGGTCGGGAGTGGCCGAGCGACGGCCGCGTGGTCGGGATCGTCGTCGACCCCGACGGCGACCTGGACGGCGTCGACGAGGTCCGCCGGGCCGTGTTCGACGCCGGCATGGTGCCGCTGCTGATCGCCCCGCACGGCGGCATGGTGGGCGACCTGCCGGTGCAGCGCACCTTCGCCACCGGCAGGTCGGTCGAGTTCGACGTGATCCTGCTGGCCGGAGCGCCGACACCCGCACCGGACGCCCTGCCCGCCCGCGACGACAAGGCGGGCACGCCGGACCGGACAACCGTGGACCCCCGCGTGCTGCTGCTCGTCGAGGAGTGCTGGCGGCACTCCAAGGCGATCGGCGCCTGGGGCGCCGGCGTCACCGTGCTGGAGCAGGCCAGCGTCGCCGGCACCCCGGGCGTCGTGGCGGCCGGCTCGGGCGCCGAGGCGCTGACCGCGGTGCAGCAGTTGATGGCCGCGCACCGGGTCTGGGAACGATTCCCCGCAGCGGTCGCCTGACCGAACCACCGACGAGGGCCGTCCTCCGCACCACCGGGAGGACGGCCCTCGTCGATTCCAACCATCGCATGGGATCCGGCTCGTCCCCGCCGTCATCGGCGAGGCGGAATCAGCCGATGTCGGCCAACCGGGGCAGCACCTCGTCGCCGAGCCGCCGGGCGAACTCGACCGGGTCCCGATCCGGCGTCACCTGCACCTCGCTCACCCCGAGCGCCGCGTACTCGGACACCTCGGCGAGGAACGCGTCGGTGTCGTCCAGCGGCGCCTGGGCGGCGACCACAGTCTTCTCGATGGTGTCGTAGTCGCGGCCCTCGGCGGCGCAGTGCCCGCGCAACACATCCAGCTTGCGGGCGATGTCGTCGATGCCACCGCGGCCGAACAGGTTGCAGGCGTCGGCGTACCGGGCCACCAGCAGCAGTGTCTTCTTCTCGCCGCCACCACCGATCATGATGGGCGGACGCGGACGGCTCAACGGCTGCGGCGAGTTGATGGTCTCGGCGAGCTGGTAGTGCTTCCCGTTGAACGGGCCGTCGTCGGCACTCCACATCTGAAGGCAGACGCGCAGCGTCTCCTCCAACCGCTCGAACCGCTCGGCCACCGGGACGACCGGCACACCCAGCCCGAGCTGCTCCCGCTCGTACCAGGAGGCGCCGATGCCGAGGCGGGCCCGGCCGCCGGAGAGCACGTCGAGGGTCGTCACGGTCTTGGCGAGCAACCCCGGGTAGCGGTACATCACGCCGGTGACCAGTACGCCCAGTGTCATCCGCTGGGTCATGGCCGCGACGTAGCCGAGGGTGGTGTACGCCTCCAGCATCGGCTCCTCGGCCGCGAACACCGCGTCCATCTGGAAGAAGTGGTCCATCACCGTGAACGACGCGACCCCGGCCTGCTCCGCGACTGTCGCCGCCTGCGCCAGGGTCGGCGCGATCGCCGCCGGGTCGGCCGGGATCGAGTAGTTCCAGTAGTGCAGTCCGAGCTTCATGTTCGGCACCTCCGCAACGAGCCTAGTGCCGTCCGACGTGCGCCGGGGGCGGCTCGGAACCGCCTACGGATCGGGTCCTGCGCCGTCCATTACCTGATCATGACAATTCGTGGATCACGTGCGGATATCCGGCTGGCAGCTTTCGGTGCGTGATCCCACAGCCCACCAGGTCCCGGCCCGCCGAACTGGAGCCCGACGCGACGCGCGTCCGGTCTCGCCACCGCCAACGGACCGGACCCGCCAGTGCCTCCGCGCCCGCCGCCGCCGGATCACACCGGGCGCAGTGGGCGGACGCCGCGAAGGGCGTCTGCATCGTCCTCGTCGTCCTGTGGCACGTCGTCGTGAAGGACTACCTCCAGATCGACTGGCACGTCGGCGTACCGGTGCCGGGCTTCTGGGGAACGCTGGGTGAGCAGTTCCTGCCACTGCGGATGCCGCTGTTCTTCACCATCTCGGGCGTCTTCGCGGCGAACGCCGCCCAGCGGCCGTGGCGGGTCGTCGCCCGCAGCCGGATCGCCGGCTTCCTCTACCTGTACGCCGTCTGGCTGCTGATCCACACCGTGGTCCTCGCCGCCGCGCCGGAACTGCCGACCGACCGGGCCACCTCGGCGCTCGGCCTGTTGGAGCAGCTCACCGTCACGCCGTCCAACCTCTGGTACCTGTACGCCCTGGCGCTGTACTTCACGATCTCCAAGGTGACCCGCCGGGTGCCCCGGGCGCTGGTCCTGGCCCCCGCCGCCGCGTTGTCCGCCGTCGCCGCCGCCGGTGTGCTCGACACCCCGGGCAACCGCGCCGGCCTCTACCAGAACCTGGTCTTCTTCCTCGCCGGTCTGTACCTGCGGCCGCAGATCCAGCGGTGGGCCGCCACCGCCAGCCGCCGCCGGCTGTTGCTGACCTCGGGTGGCTACGTCCTGGCGCTCGCCGCGATGGCGGTGACCGGCGCCCAGCAGTGGTTCGGAGTATGGCCGGCGGTCTCGGTGGTGGCAGTGATCTTCGGCATAACCGCCGCTGCCCGGCTGTCGCGGTGGTCGGCGCTCAGCGAACCGCTGGCTAGGCTCGGCCGCATCACCCTGCCGATCTACGTCATTCACATGCCGGTCCTGGCCCTGCTGCACCGGTTGTTGCTCGTACCGGTTTCCGGGCTGGGTGGGTCCGCTCAGGGCCTGATCGTGCTCGGCTATCCGATTCTGCTGAGCGGGTTGGTGATCGGTCTGAGCCTGGCCGTTCACCGCGGGCTGCTGGCGATTCGCGCGGGCTGGCTGTTCGCGCTGCCCGGCAGGCGCACGGTGGAGGCGGCCGGATGAGCGCCCTCGCCGAAGCCCTGGTCGACCTGGACGCGATCGCCAGCAACGTGCGGACGATCGCGTCGGTCGCCGGCACCGGACTGATGGCGGTGGTGAAGGCCGACGGGTTCGGCCACGGGGCGGTGCAGGTGGCCCGGGCCGCGCTGCGCGCCGGCGCCTCCTGGCTGGGAGTGACCTCGACGGCCGAGGCGCTGACCCTGCGCGAGGCGGGGGTGACAGCGCCCACGTTGAGCTGGCTGCACGGTCCGGATGACGACTTCGGTATCTTGATCAAGAACGGCGTCGACGTCGGCGTGTCCACGACGACGCACCTGCACGCCGTCGCCGACGCGGCCCGCCTGCTCGGCGCACCGGCGATGGTGCAGCTCAAGGCGGACACCGGGTTGTCCCGCAACGGGGCCGCCGGGGACGACTGGCCCGAGTTGGTCGGTTGGGCCCGCAAGTACGAACGAGAGGGCGGGATCCGGGTGCGCGGGGTGTGGTCCCATCTCGCCGACGCCGATCTGCCGGGTGCCCCGGCGCTCACCCGTCAGGTGGCGATCTTCGAGGAGGCGCTGCGGACCGCACGGTCGGCCGGCCTGGACCCCGATCTCGTCCACCTGGCCAACTCGGCGGCCGCGCTCTCCGCACCGCGGACCCGATTCGACCTCTGCCGGATCGGGATCGCCCTCTACGGCGTGGATCCGTTCGGCGTGAGCGGTCCGGGTGCGTTCGGGCTGCACCCCGCGATGACTCTGCGGACGAGCGTGGTCAACGTCAAGCGGGTGCCGGCCGGCACGGGCGTGTCCTACGGGCCCGACCACGTGACCGGCACACCGACCACGCTGGCGCTGCTGCCGCTCGGCTACGCCGACGGGCTGCCCCGGGCCGCGGGTGGCAGCGCCTCGGTGTGGCTCGCCGGCCGGCGATGCCCGATCGTCGGGCGCATCGCCATGGACCAGTGCGTTGTCGACGCCGGGGATCTTCCCGTGACGATCGGCGACCCGGTCGTGGTGTTCGGCCCGGCCGAGGGCGACCAGCACCCTCCGACGGTCGTCGAGTGGGCCCGCTGGGCCGACACCAACCCACATGAGATCTTGACCGGCATCGGGGCCCGGGTGGCCCGCGAGCACCTCCATGGAAGGGCACGGAACTCATGACAACCCGACTGGCAGTGCTGTACGGCGGGCAGAGCGGCGAGCACGACGTGTCCTGCCGTTCGGCGGCGAGCATCCTCGCCCACCTGGACCGTGAGCGGTACCAGGTCACCGAGGTGCTCATCGACCGCGACGGCGGGTGGCACGTCGGCGGTCGACCGACGCCCCTGCCCGCTGCGTTGCGTGTCCTGCGCGCCCAGGACGTGGTGTTTCCGGCCCTGCACGGCCCGTACGGCGAGGACGGCACCGTGTCGTCGCTGCTGGAGTGGCTCGGCGTGCCGTACGTCGGCAACGGTGTCTTCGCCAGCGCCGCCGGCATGGACAAGGGGGTCACCAAGCGGCTCCTCGCGGCGGAGGGTCTGCGGGTCAGCCCGGGGGTGACCCTGCGTCCCGGTGAGGCCCTGTCGGCCGAGGACCAGCGTCGGCTCGAGCTGCCGGTCTTTGTCAAGCCGGCCCGTGCCGGGTCCAGCCTGGGCGTCGCCAGGGTGGACGACTGGGCGGGAGTTCCCGCCGCGCTGGAGCAGGCCCGCCAGGTCGACCCGAAGGTGCTCGTCGAGCAGGGGGCGCGGGGACGCGAGATCGACGTGGCCGTCCTCCAGCACCCGGACGGCCGGGTGCAGGCCGGTCCGCCGCTGGAGATCCGGGTGACCGGCGCCGGCTTCTTCGACTACGACGCGAAGTACGACGGCGGGGCGACCTTCCAGATTCCCGCCCCGCTCGACGCGGCGACCACCGAGGTGCTTCAGAACCGGGCGATTCGCGCCTTCCAGGCCCTCGACTGCCGTGGGCTGCTGCGGGTCGACTTCTTCCTGCCCACCGAGGGGTCACCCGAGCCCATCGTTAACGAGGTCAACACGTTCCCCGGTTTCACCGCCGCGTCCCAGTTCCCGCAGATCTGGCAGCAGGCCGGCATCGGCTTCGCCGCCCTGATCGACATCCTGATCGCCGGCGCGCTGGCCGACCAGGACCACGGCCACCACAGCGGGTTGCCCCGGCCGCAACGCGCGGTCGACCACCTGGTGTGAGTCGGCGCCCGGTCACCTGATCGGGCACGCCCGAGGCCCTCGGTCGCCGTCCGAGCCGACGATGGTGACGGTGGTGTTGGTGGTCGCCGCGCTGACCTGCGCCGCGGCGGCGACCGTCGTGCAGATGATCTGGTCGACCGCCTGCTCTGACAACGCCCGCGCGGCGATGTCCGCCCGCACCGTGAGGTCACCGGTCCGACCGGTTCCCGCCGTCACCGTGACCGGGTCCAGGCCCGCCGGAACGTCGCTGGTGAAACCCTGGGCACGTTCGTTCGCCTGGGGACCGGCCGCGAGCAGCGAGAGCGCGGCGGCGGGCGACGGGGCCGTGTTGACCGGGCGGAGGACCAGCACCAGTTCGCCCCGCGCGAGCAGGTAGAGCCATGCACCCTGGGCGGAGCCGCTGACCGGCGGGCGACCGGTGATGACAGTGCTGGGTCGTACCCCGCAGCCCGCCGCGACCAGCGTCAGAAGCAGTCCGCCGGCGAGCAGCGCGCGGCCCGTCTGTCGGCCGGTCACCAGGCACCTCCGGTGTCGGCCGTTTCGCGAGGCAGGCGGAGGGTGAACACCGCGCCGCCGTGGGTGCCGTTGCCCGCGACGAGACTCCCCCGTCGCTCCCCGTGGCAGTGCAGGCGCGCGTTCTCCCAGGAGATGGCGAGACCGAGGCCGCTGCCCTCGGAGCGGGTTCGCGCGGTGTCGGCCTTGTAGAGGCGGTCGAAGACGTGTGGCAGCACCTCCGGGTCCAGTCCGGGCCCCCGGTCGGCCACCTCGATGGTGACCCAGTCCGGGTCGGCGCCGAGTCGCACCGACACCGGCTCGGCACCGTGCCGGAAGGCGTTGCCGACCAGGTTGGCGACGATGACGTCCAGTCGGCGGGGGTCCAGTCGGGCCACGATGCCGGGTGGCAACTCCGTTCGTACCCGGTCCAGCCAGCCGCGGATCCGCAGGGTCGCGGTGACCGCCGCGGCCACGTCCACGTCGTCCAGGGCGAGCCGCGCGGTGCCGGAGTCGAACCTGCTGATCTCGATGAGGTCGTTGACCAGTTGGGTCAGGTTCTGCGTCTCCTGGCTAACCAGCCGGGCGGCCCGGCCCGCGTCCCCGGGAAGGTGTTCCGCCTCCTCGTCGAGCACGTCGGTGACCGCCGTCATCGCGGCCAACGGCGTCCGGAGTTCGTGCGAGACGTCGGCCACGAAGCGGCGGGCGTCGGATTCCAACCGCCGCAGCTCGCCGACCTGCCGCTCCAGCGTGCCGGCGGTGTCGTTGAAGGTCCGTGCCACATCCGCCAGTTCGTCGGCGCCCCGGACCGTCAACCGGGTGCTCAGGTCGCCCTCACCGAGGCGGCGCGCCGCCCGGCTGAGGTCGCGGACGGGTCGCAGGACTCCACGGGCGGACAGCAGGGCCAGCAGGACGGCGAGGACCAGGGACAACCCGCCGGTCAGCCATGCCCTGTTGGCGAGCCGGTCGATGCTCTGCTGCTCGGGCACGAGATTGCGCACCGAGTAGACCTCCAGCCCGGACGGGCGGGACGTGCCGTCCGAGCGGTCGAGTGCCAACTGGGTACCGATGAGCAGTGCGGGTTCTCCGTCGAGTGAGACCCGCTGCCAGGCGATGCGACCATCACGGACCTTCTGCCGCAGCTCGGGGGTGAGCGGGTCGGCGAGGTCGGGGCCGCCCTGCGCCCGCATGTCCCGATAGACGACCACCGCGAAGCTCTCCCGGTCGCTGAGGCGCTGGGCCAACTGTTCGAGGTCGTCCTGGGTCGGCGGCAGCTGGACGATCGGGTAGACCTTGGTGAGCTGGTCGGTCAGCGACATCACGGCGGCGTCCTGCGCCTGCTGCAGGACGACGGTCCGAGCCTGGAAATAGCTGCCACCGGCCACCGCCACCGTCGTGGTCACGCCCAGCAGCGCGAACGCCAGGAGGAGCCGGACCCGTAGACCCGAGACCCATGCGCCGGCCCGGCGCCACAGCGTCACAGCGGCCCGAACCGGTATCCGAAACCACGCACCGTCTGGATGAAGACCGGCGCCGACGAGTCGGCCTCGATCTTGGCGCGTACCCGCTGGACGCACGCGTCGACGAGTCGCGAGTCGCCGAGATACCCGTGCTCCCAGACGGCCTCCAGCAGCTGCTGGCGGCTGAGCACCTGGCCCGGCGTATGCGAGAGTTCGAGCAGCAGCCGCAGCTCCGTCGGCGCGAGGCTGACCGGCGTTCCGTCCTTGCTGACCACCAGCGCGGCCCGGTCGATGGTCAACTCACCGTGCTGTTCCGGGCCGGTCCGGTCGCCGCCACGCCGCGAGTCGCCACCGGTCCGTCGCAGCACCGCGCGGATGCGCGCCTCCAGCACCCGGGCCTGCACGGGCTTGACCACGTAGTCGTCGGCGCCGGCCTCCAGGCCCGCGACCACGTCCATGTCGTCGTTGCGGGCGGTGAGCATGATGATCGGCAGGTCGCCGAGCTGCCGGATCCGGCGGCAGACCTCGAACCCGTCCATCCCGGGCAGCATGAGATCGAGGACCACGACATCGGACGGGGTCGTGCGCAGCCGCTCCAACCCCTGCTCACCGGTGCCCACCGCGTGCACGGTGTGGCCCTGTCGGGTGAGCGCCAACTGCAGTCCGTCGCGCACCGTCTGGTGGTCTTCGATCAACAGCACCTGGGACATGTCGGCAAGTATCCCATCATGAGATCTTTCGGGTTTCGGTCGTCGACGGTGGCTGCGGAGGGCTCCGCGGGGAGAGCGGCACCGCGAAACCCGTCGACCGCACCAGGAACACCACCGCCCCCACCAGCGCCATCGTCGAGGCGGCCGCGGCCACGATGGCGATCAACAAGCCTCGCTGCACCGAGGCGGCCAGACCGGGCACGACCACCAGGAGCGCCCAGACCAGCACGACCAGCCCGACCGCCGCCTCGGCCAGCCTGCGCCAGAGGCTGCCGCCGTCCGAACCGCCTGTCGTGTCGCGGTCGCCGGACCAGGTAGCCAACGCTGCCGAGGCCAGGCAGAACAGGGTCACCCCCAGCAGTACGCCACCGAGCACGTCGCTGAACCGGTGCCAGCCCGCGATCATCGTGGCGGCGGCGATCACCGAGACCCCGGCCGCGCCCGGCGCCGCCAGCCAGCGCCGGGCCCACCCGGGCAGAACCAGCATGAACGCCAGCAGCAGGGCGGTCGCCGCCGCGACATGGCCGCTGGGGAAGCTGTTGTGGGTGGTGGAGCTCAGGACCTCCAGATCCGGGCGGGGCAGCTCCGATTTCACCGCGCCGGCCAGCAGCACCGCGCAGACGACGATGCCCACACCGACGACACCCGCCACCAGCCGCCGGCGAAGCACACCCACCAGCAGCACCACACCGAGCACTGCCGCGATGAGGGTCGGACTGCCGAAGGTGGCCAGCACGGTCTTGGCCGGGCCCACCAGCACGGTCTGCTGCTCGTAGCCTCCGCCCCGCTCGGCGCGTGGCAGGAGAACCCCGTCCAGCCACTGCCCGGGGTACGTCCGCACGAAGACGGCGGCGGTGAGGGTCAGGGCAACCAGACCGGACAGCGCCGCCGCGAGCAGCCGAGCCCCCAGGGGCACCGCGGCGCGGGCGTGGGGCAGCGGTCGCGCCGGACCGGGCGTCGACCGCCCGACGGAGTACAACGATCCGATGGACATGGCGACCATGCTCGCTTCGGCAGGTCCGTACCCCGTCCTCGGATTGTCTTGGTTCTGTCACAACCACCCCCACCGCTTCCGGAGAAGCGGATCGTCGGCGGTGTGGCCGGGCGGGCCCGGACGGCTCGATGGGATTCACATGCTTACATGCAACTATGTTTTACCCAGCCGAGATCAGCCACCACTAGGGTCAGGACGCCGATCGATGTTTCGGTCGGCAGTGCGAAAAATCCATCCGGAGTGAGTTGGGGAACCGGAAGGTGTTGGCAAATGCAGGGAACTCCAGTGGCCAGCCTGGTCATCGGCATCGCATCCTCGCCGGCCGAGCGGCGACATCTGGCCCGGCTGCTCGGCGGCAGTGACGCCTTCCTTATCGTCTCGACAGTCGACCAGGCACGAGACTTCCTCGGGGTGATCGAGGCGCCTGCCGCCCCAGCTCCCCCGACCACCGCGGCGCTCGCCGAGGTGACACCGAGCCCACAGCCACCGCCACCGGATCTGGCCGTCGACTCCGACCGCCGGGTGCTGCGCTGGCGCGACCAGGAAATCGACCTGACCCGGCTGGAGCACGACGTCCTGCTCTGCCTGGTGCACGCGCCCGGTCAGGTCTGGACCTACGAGCGCCTGCACCTCGAGGTCTGGGGCAACCGGCACCTCGGCCGGGGCTCCGACATCCACTCGGTGGTCCGCCGGGTGCGCGGCAAGCTCGCCAGTCTCAACGCCACGGCGACGATCCACTCGGTACGCGGCGTCGGCTTCCGGCTCGCGCCCGTCTGATCACCCCGGGCGCGGTCCGGCCCGCCTGGTCGGGGACCAGGCGGGCCGGACTTCTTCGGCTAGTGCTCAGGCGTCAGCACCTGATGGGCGCCAACCCGAAGTTCTCCACCGTCGGGGTGGCGGTGTCGATCCTGGTCTGACGGGTCTGCGGCTTCCAGCCGTCCTTGGCCACGATCATCGTGAGCGGGTTGTTGCGGCGGTCCACCCAGTAGGCGTACTTGCCCTCGGCGTCGGTGGCGAAGGTGTACGACGCCGCCCACGAGTCGACCTGCACGACCGCGCCGGTGAGCGGCGAGGTCGCACCCTGGCAGCTGGTGCCGGTGACCGTACCCATGAGCTTGCCCCAGGTCTTCGGGGGGTTCGCGGTCATGGTCACCGCGACCGGTGCCACCGAGTACGGGGTGTTCTCGGAGATCGCGACCGCGCCGGAGTAGGTGCCCGGCTGGTCCACGTTCGCCGTCAGACCGACGGTGACGGTGACCTTCGCACCCGGTGCGAGAGTGACCGCCGACTTGTCGATGGTCATCCAGCTGACGTCGGCCGCCGACTCGGAGCATCCCTCGAAGCCCGGGAGCACCTCGCTGTCCGGGGCCGCGTTGAAGCTGCCGGACGAGCCGCCGATCTTGTAGAAGCCGCACGCCGCGCCGCCGCGGTACCGCGCGGTGTTGGCGTTGGGCAGGTTGGACCACGAACCGGCGGCCGGGTCGAAGGCGAAGCCGGCGTTGCTGATGGCCCCGCCCTGCGAGCCGCCGACGACGAGGAGCTTGCCGCTGGCGACGGCGTACGAGCTGGCCCAGTTGTCGGCCGGGGCGTCGGCGACGGCGGTCCAGGTGTTGGCACCCGGGTCGAAGGCGTAGCTGGACTTCTGCGCGGCGGATCCGTCGTTGCCGCCGGTGCAGTAGAGGACGCCGTCGATCCCGCCGCAGGAGGCGAAGGCCACCGACTTCGGGTAGTTGGCCATCGTCTCCCACGTGTCACCGGTCGGGTCGTACCGGACGACGCTGTTCGACATCGGCAGACAGGCCGCCGTTGTGCAGCCACCGACCGCGTACAGCTTGCCGTCGACGACGGCCTGACCGGCTGCGGCCCGCGGTGCCGGGTTGTCGGCCAGTTCCGTCCAGGTGTTGGCCCCCGGGTCGTACGACCAGGTGGCGGAGTCCGGGCCGGAGTCGCCCCAGCCACCGCTGACGATGATCTTGCCGTTCACCACGCCCGCGGTCACCGCGTTACGCGCGCCGGGAAGGTCGGCGATCGCCGTCCAGGTCTGCGCGGCCGGGTCGTAGGCGTAGTTCTTGGTGGTGGAGGCTTCACCGTCGCCACCACCGATCGAATACACCTTGCCGTCCAGGTTCACCACCCGGTTGTCCATGATCGTGGCCGGGTAGTTGGCGATGTCGGTCCACGGCGCCGCCTGCGGGCCGGCCGCCGCGGCAGCCGCCTTGGCCTCCTTGCCGGACGCCTTGGCGGCGAACGACGTCGGTACGGTGAGCCGCTGCTCCGGCGCGCCGCTGGACCCGAGCACCTGCTGCCGGGTGACAGTGGAGCCGTCCGCCCGCAGGAGTTCGAACCCGTTGTCCCGCTCACCGAACTTGACCTCGACGGGCGCGCCGCCGGTGTTCGTCACAGTGAACGACTTGCTGGTCTTGCCGTTGGGCATCTGGAGCGTCGCGCTCAACTGCGTCGGCGTCACCGCCAGTCGACCGGCCGCGAGCTGGAAGTTCGCGGTGGTCGCCCAGTCGGCCTCGACGTCGACCTGCTTGGTCTGGCTGACGTAGTTGCCGGCGGTCGCCGTGAACGGGTGCTCGCCGGTCAGCGACGAGTAGATCCAGTAGAAGCCGTCGGCCAGCCCCGGGTCGTCCGGGGTCGCCACGGTGACGGCCTTCTCGGCGGGCCGGTCCTTGCTGGTGACGGTCGCGCCGTTGACGTAGCTGTCGTCGTTCTTGTCGCGGACGTTGCCGACGACCAGACCGCCGTCGACCGGCACGCAGAGGACCTGGCTGCCGATCAGGACGTTGTCGACCTCCCACCACCACTCGTACGAGGCGTCGTAGTAGTGGAACCGCACCTGCACCTGCGCCTTACCGGCCGCCTGCGGGATCGGGATCTCGGTCAGCTTCGGCCCCCGGACGTCCGTCTCCTGCCGGAGCACGTTGGTCCAGGTGGCACCGCCATCGATGCTGAGGTCCACGTCGGCAGTGTCGTCGTTGAGCTGGTTGAAGTCCTGGTTGAACCGGATGACCGGGGCCGTGACGCTGGTCAGGTCGACCACCGGGCTGACCAGCGAGGTGTCCTGGCTGGTGCCCGCCCCGTACGCGTCGCTGTCGATCATCGCGAAGTTGCCGCTGCCGCCGGTCAGGTTGCCCCGGTCGCCGTCGTCGGTGAACTTCCAGACCTGACCGCTGCCCGCGTTGTCGACGACGGTCCAGCCGGCCGGCGTGGTCGTGGCGTCGAAGGTCTCGTACTCACCGTCGGAGCCGTTCGTGTACCCGGGGGCGGTGGTGCAGGCGTTGCTGTCCACCGGCACGGCGACGTTGGCGGTGACGTTGCCCGAGCCGACCACGACCTGCTTGGTGACGGTCTGGTAGCCCGGGTACTGCGGCTCGTACTTCAGGGTGTACGTCTGCCCGGCCGGCAGCTTGATGCTGTAGCGGCCGTTCGACGGGGTGGTGTGGTCGTAGACGCCGGACACCCCCGTCACGGTCACCTTGGCGTACAACGGCCAGCCGTGGCCGGATCCGTCGGTGACCGCTCCGGTGACGTTGACGCTCGGCACCGCCGTGAGGGCGACGTTGAGCGTCGTGGTCGCGCCCTTGGCGACCGTCGCCGTCTTGGTGGTGCTGCCGTACCCGAACGCCGCGACGGCGACCTGGTAGTCGCCGGCGGGAAGCTGGGTGGAGAACTTGCCGTCGGCACCGGTGGTCAGCTCACGCTCGGAGGGGCCGGTGAGCGTCAGCGTCGCCCCGGCGATCGGGGCGCCGGAGGTCGCGTCGGTGACCGTGCCGGCCAGCGTGCCGATGTCGCCGGTCGGGGCGGCGTTGAGCAGGGCGAGGGCGTCCAGTCGGCCTTCGCCGTAGACGTTGTTGTCGGCGGCGGTGCCGCCACACTGGTCGTCGGCCTTGTCGATCGCGGCGCCGTTGAGCAGCGCGCGGGTCGCGTTGACGTCGCCGACCAGCGACGGCGCCGCCGAGTACAGCAGCGCGATCGCGCCCGCGAGGTGCGGTGCGGCCATCGAGGTGCCGCTGATGGTGCCGTAGGCGCTGCCCGGGATGCTCGACCGGACGTTCACGCCCGGCGCGGAGATGTTGGGCTTGATCTCGCCGTTCTGACCGACGCCGCGGGCGGAGAAGCCGGCGACGTTGTTGTTGACGTCGTACGCGCCGGTCGAGTAGTTGCTGGCGAGGCTGCCCGGCGAGCCACTGGTCTCGCATGCCGGCCCGCTGTTGCCGTTGGACCAGGTGCCGAAGATCCCGGAAGCGGTCCAGGCGTCCGTCACGTCCTCCATGAACGGCTCGTTGGACGGGTCCCGGGTGCCCCACGAGTTGTTGATGATGTTCGGGCGCTTGCTCGCGTCCGCGTTCTGACCGTTGAGGTCCAGCGGTTCGAGCATCCACTGACCAGAATTGATCAGCGCGGCGTCACTGGGGCAGCAACCGTTCGCCGCGATCCACTTGACCCCGGGGGCGACACCGATCTGGTTCGCGCCGTCGGAGCCGGCCATGGTGCCCATGGTGTGCGTACCGTGGCCGTCGCCGTCACAGGGGGCGGTGGCGCAGGCCCCGGTCGCGTTGGCGGCGTTGAACCAGTTGTAGTTGTGGTCGAACGTCCCGTCGCCGTTGTTGCCGCGGTAGGAGTTCACCAGCGCCGGGTGGTTGAACTGCACACCGGTGTCGATGTTCGCGATGGTGATGCCCTCGCCCTTGACGCCGTACTGGGACCAGACGTCGTCGGCGTTGATGTTGGCGATGCCCCACTCCAGGGCGTTCACGGTCTTCTCGTCGGTGCCCTTGGTCGTCTCCGGCACCTTGTACGAGACAGGGGCGTAGAGGCCCTCGACCTCCGAGTACCCGGCGAACTTCTGGGCCATCGCCAGCGAACCGCTGTTCACCTTGATGGCGTTGGTGGCCCAGAAGGTCTGGTACTTGGTGCCCGAGCTGTCGAGGTCGGCCCGGATCTTGCCCTGGCTCGCGGCGGCCGTCTTGCGCAGCGCGTCCGCCACCGCCGTGCCACGCTTCGACCAGTCCTTGATGGCGCTGGCCTTGCTCAGGTCGGCCCGGTCCTTGAACCGGATCCAGAAGTCCCCTTCACTCTTGGCCTGGAGCTGCTTCGCGAGCTCCGGTCGGATCTTGTCCCCGGTCTGGGCGCCCGCCCCCATCGCACCGCCCGGCGCGGCCTGCGCGCCCGAGCTGATCGTCGCCAAGCATGTCGCGGCGAGGATCGTCGCCGCGCCGGCGCTGACCAGTGATCTGGCCGCGCGCCGCCATTGTGGACGTCTGAACATCGGTGCTGCCTCCCTCAGAACGACCCAGGGTGTAATGGGCCATGGTGGACCTCCCCCATGCACCGCGCGGGTCACGCCGGTTGCCCGAGTGGACACTATGATCGAGAAGAACGGACGATCAAGAACTTGCCGTGAGCAACTTGTCGCTAAGAGTTGCCCTGGCTGGCGGCGTGCTTGCCAATCATTGTCAGAACCATGACGAGAGCTGGGCAGGGATGCCCATCGATCCCGGGCGGTGCGGTGGCCGAGGACGACGAGGCAACGGTGAACAGGGGTTATTCGGCTGACGAGCCGTTCCCACTGCTCATCGCGGTGACCCCGTCGCCGGCTGAGCGCATCCGGCTCGCGGAGCTTCTCGACGGCATCGCACCGCTGCTGCTGGTCGCCGACCTCGACGAGCTGCGCCGGCTGATCGCCGCCCCGCAGCAGGCAGCCGCCCCGTCCGAACCGACCCCGGTCGCCGCCCTGGTGATCGACTCGGCCCGTTCCAGCGCCCGCTGCGGTGACCGCGAGATCGACCTCACCCGCCTGGAACACGACCTGCTGACCTGCCTGATCACCGAGCCGGCGCGGGTCTGGAGCTACGCCGAGCTGCACCGGTCGGTCTGGGGTGACGAGGGACGCGAACGCAAGGCGGACGTACAGTCGCTGGTCAAGCGGCTGCGGCGCAAGCTACACGACCTGGGCACCAAAGCCACCATCGATGTGGTGCGCGGTGTGGGGCTGCGGCTGACCGATCACCAGCAGGCGCGGGTCGAACGGGCCTGACCAGGACGTCGGGTCAGATCAGCCCGGCCCGGGCCCACAGCAGACGCCCCGGCCCAGCGACCAGGCCAACGTCCGCCAGGTTGGCGTGCACCCGCGCCGCGGACCAGCGCAGCGTGGCACGCCAGTGCGGGTTGGCGCGGGCAGCGGCCCGACCGACCGCCGGCGGAATGCCCACCGCCGCGTACACGTCGGGATGGACCAGGCGATTGGCGATCGTGTGGGCTGCGCGACCGACCAGCAGTCGGGCGTACGCCATGCCCACCGGACCGGTGGCCGCGACCGCGGCGGCCAGCTCCTCGCGGGCGAACCGGACGTGTCGCGCCTCCTCCACCACATGGATGCGGGACACCATCCGGATGAGCGGCTGGAGTGACTCGTCCGCCATGATCTCGCGCTGAAACGCGTCGAGGATCTCCTCCGCGATGAGGATCGCGGCGTACATCCGAGGGCCGCTGGCGGTCGCCTTCAGAAACCGCCCGAGGTGGTGGTCGACAGTGCTCGCGCGGTAGACCGGACAACCCATCGCCTCGATCAGCCGGCCGAACATGATGGAGTGTCGGCACTCGTCGGCGACCTCGGTCAACGCGTACTGGGCCTGCCGGCTGGTCGGGTCGGCGCGGTAGTACTCCCGGATCAGCATCTGCATGAGGATCGTCTCGAACCACAGCCCGGCGCTGGCCGCGCTGGCCACCTCGTGCCTGGTCAGCTCGACGCGCTGCTCCTCGCTGAGCTGGTCCCACAGCGTCGTGCCGTAGAGGCTGCTGCGCTGTGGCGGAAGCCAGTAGGCGCCGGGGGTGTGCGGGGCGTCCCAGTCGATCTCGACGGTGGGGTCGTAGCTGGTCCGCAGTGAGGACGTGAGCAGGCGCTCGGCGACTGCCGCACGCCCGGTTTCCGCCGCCTCCATGGCTCCTCCATATTGACGTGACGACCAGTAACTGTTACGAGTAGTAGCATGCAACCGCCGCGCACGGGTGTCAATGCGTCCGACCCGCCTGCCACACCCCCCGACGGCAGCCCGAAAGCGAAGGGCAACGGCCGCCGGGACCGCTGGGCAGACCATCGTGAGCAACGACGGCAGCAACTGGTCGGTGCCGCCGTGCAGGCGCTGCTGCGGCACGGGCCGGAGGTCGACATGGAACAGGTGGCCGCCGCCGCGGGCGTCAGCAAACCGGTTCTGTACCGCTACTTCGCCGACAAGTCGCAGCTCTGGGTCGCTGTCAGCGAGGTGGTGGCGGCCCGGGTGGTCGACGCCATCGCGCCCGCCGTCGAACAGGTCCGCGAGGAACGTGACCTGGTCGAAGCGACGATCGACGCCTACCTGGGCGTGATCGAGTCGGAGCCGAGGCTCTACCGGTTCCTCATGCACCAGTCCGGCGACCCCGGCATCCACCAGGTGATCGCCGGCACCAGCCGGCAGGTGGCCGCCGGGCTCGCCCGGGTGATCGGCGACCGGCTACGCACGCTGGGCCTGGACGCCGGTCCCGCCGAGCCCTGGGCGTACGGCCTGGTGGGTTTCGTGCAGGCGGTCGGCGACTGGTGGACCACGCACGGCCAGCCGATCAGCCGGGCCGCACTCACCGACTACCTGACCGCCCTGCTGTGGAGCGGCATCGAGGGGGTACGGGCCAGCGCCGACCTGCCGCACGAGCTGACCCGCGCCCACGAGCGGATCGTGCCGTGAGCTACCACGGCCCGGCGGGTGTCGAGGGCACCACGGTGCGGGTGCACCTCAGCGGGCGGTGGGAGCCGGTGGACGGCCGCTTCCACTGGGGTGGACGGATCGAGCCCGAGCCACGGGTGGCCCATCTGCTGCGCTCCGGCCGGCGCGACGTCGAGGTGCGCATCGCCGACCGCGTCCGGGCGGCCCGACTGGCCGAGGTCGATCCGTGGGGCGGCGTACGAATCACCGGCGTGGGCGATCCGCCCTGGCCGCCGGTGGCCGACCCGACAGCGCCCGAGCTCACGGAGGAGTGAATGGAGACAGACGTTGCCATCATCGGCGCCGGCTTCGGTGGCCTGGGCGCCGCCATCCGCCTACAGCGGGCCGGGTTCACCGATTTTGTCGTCTTCGACCGGGGCGAGGACGTCGGCGGCACCTGGCGTGACAACAGCTACCCGGGCTGCGCCTGCGATGTCCCGTCGCACCTCTACTCGTTCTCCTTCGCCCCCAACCCCGGCTGGTCGAACACCTTCTCCAGCCAGCCGGAGATCTGGGACTACCTGCGCGGCTGCGTCGACCGCTTCGGCATTCGTCCGAGGTTGCGGTTGCGCCACGAGGTACTGGAGGCGAGGTGGGACGACCAACGCCAACGCTGGCTGCTGCGCACCTCGGGCGGCGACCACAGCGCCCGGGTCCTGATCTGTGCCGCCGGCCCACTCAGCGACCCGGCCATCCCCGACCTGCCCGGAATCGAGGAGTTCGCCGGCACCGTGTTCCACTCCGCCCGTTGGCGGCACGACCACGACCTGACCGGCCGGCGCGTCGCGGTGATCGGCACCGGCGCCTCGGCCATCCAGTTCGTGCCACAGATCCAGCCGACGGTCGAGAAGCTGACGCTGTTCCAGCGCACTCCCGCCTGGATCATGCCGAGGTTGTCGCGCCGGATCAGCGGGGTCGAGCAGGCCGCGTTCCGCACCGTGCCCGGTGCGCAGCGGGCCGCCCGGGCAGGGCTTTATCTGCTACGCGAGAGCATGGGCCTGGGCTTCCTGCACCCGACGGTCAACCGCCTCGTCTCGCGCCGGTCCCTGCGTACGCTGCGGCGTCAGGTTCCCGATCCGATCCTGCGGGACAAGCTCACCCCCCGCTACGCGATGGGCTGCAAGCGAGTGTTGATCTCCAACGACTACTGGCCGTCGCTCACCCGGCCGAACGTCGACGTGGTCACCGCCGGCATCGCCCGGATCGTGCCGGACGGTCTCGTCACCGACGATGGCGTCCACCACCGGGCGGACACGATCATCCTCGGGACCGGCTTCCACGTCACCGACTCCCCCGTCGTACGCCGCATCCACGGCCGGGCCGGGCGCAGCCTGGGCGACGCATGGACCCCCAGCATGCACGCGTACCGGGGCACGGCCATCGCCGGCTTCCCCAACCTGTTCTTCCTGCTCGGCCCGAACACCGGGCTCGGGCACACCTCGGTGGTGCTGATGATCGAGGCGCAGCTACGCCTGGTGCTCGCGGCCCTGCGTCACATGCGGGCCAGGGGCATCCAGGCCATCGAGCCCACCGCGCAGGCGCAACGACGCTGGACCGAGCGGGTCGACCAAAAGATGACCGGCACCGTCTGGCAGACCGGCTGTTCGAGCTGGTACCTCGACGCCACCGGCCGCAACACCACCATCTGGCCGGGCTTCGCCACCAGCTTCCGGATGAGGCTGCGCCGGTTCCGCCCGGCCGACTACCACATCGCCTCGACCGGCAGCACCCCCAACGAACCGGAGCGGGAGCACGCCGATGCGGTATGACCTGGCAGGCAAGGTCCTGTTCATCACCGGCGCGGCGCGCGGCATCGGGGCGCGACTGGCCCGCGAGGCCGTCGGCCGCGGGGCCCGCGTCGCCCTCGTCGGTCTGGAGGGCGAGCTGCTCGAACAGCTCAGCGCCGACCTCGACGCGCACTGGTACGAGTGTGACGTCACCGATCAGGCGGCGTTGGACGCCGCAGTTGTCTCCACAGTGGACCGCTTCGGCGGCATCGACGTCGTCGTGGCCAACGCGGGCATCGCGAACCTCGGCACCGTCGCCGTCGGACCGGTCGACGCGCTGGTCCGTACCGTCGAGGTGAACCTCTGCGGCGCGATCCGCACGGTCAGCGCGGCGCTGCCGCACGTCACCGCCGCTCGTGGCCACGTCCTGATCGTCTCGTCGGCCGCCGCCTTCACGGCGATGCCCGGGATGGCCGCCTACTGCGCGTCCAAGGCGGGCGTGGAGCAGTTCGCGAACGTGCTGCGCCTGGAGACCCGCCCGCGCGGCGTCACCGTCGGCACGGCGCATCCGATCTGGATCGACACCGACCTGGTCCGCGACATCCAAGACGACCTGCCGTCGTTCCGCGCCACGCTGCGCCGGCTCCCGTGGCCGTTGAACACCGTCGTACCCGTCGAGCAGTGCGTCGAGGGCCTGCTCCACGGCATCGAGCGTCGCAGGCGCAAGGTGTACGTGCCACGGTCGCTCGCCATGGTGCAGGCGCTGCGGCCGGTGGTGCTGAGCGGCCTCTCGGACGCGTTGATCACCCGCTTCGGCGGCCAGACCATGGTCGGCCAGATGGAAGACGAGGTACGCCAGCTCGGGCGTTCCTTCGGCAGGACGTCGGTGGGAGGGCAGTCATGAGCATTCATTTCCGACGTGCGGGCAGCGGCGAGCCCCTCCTGCTCATCCACGGCATCGGTCACCGCCATCAGGCGTGGGAGCCGGTGTTCGACCGGCTCACCGCCCACCACGAGGTGATCGCGCTCGACCTGCCCGGCTTCGGGAACTCTCCGGTGCCCGACACCGGCATGCCCGCCGACATGGCCGCCACCGTGGCCGGGGTCCTGCCGGCGCTGACCGAGTGGGGGCTGGAGCGTCCGCACGTCGCCGGCTACAGCCTCGGTGGGGCGATAGCCCTGGAGCTTGCCGCCACCGGGGCGGTCGCCTCGGCCACCGCCTTCTCCCCCGCCGGTTTCTTCACCCCGGCGGAGCGCCGCCGGGCGCTGGCCATCCTCCGGATGCTGCGGGCCAACTCGTACCTGCCCACCACGATCATGCGGGTCGCACTGCGCTCGGCGTACCTGCGGGCGCTGTGCTTCGCGCCGCTGATGGCCCGCCCGACGCTGCTGGATGTCGAGCGCGCGCTGGGCGACGCGCTCGCCCTGCGACGCGGGGTCGGCTTCAACGCCGTGGCCCGAGCCGCCCGCGACTATCGCCTCGACTGCCTTCGGCTGTCCGACGCGACGGTGCCGGTGACCATCGGCTGGGGGGACTGCGACCGGATATTCGGCGTCCACCAGGCCGAGCGGGCCCGGGCGGGCCTGCCGGCGGCACGGGTGGTGACGCTGCCCAGGTGCGGGCACGTGCCGATGAGCGACGACCCGGACCTGGTCGCCGCGCTCATCCTGGAGACCACCGGCGCCCTTCCCCGCACCGAGCGACCGGACCCGTCGGTCTCCGTCTAGCGCCGCAGGTCAGGAAGATCAGGGTCGGGCCGACGCCTCCGTACCCGCGTTTTGCGGTAATGACAGGCCGTGAACTCACCGACACGTAACGTGAGGATGCAGCCGTAGGAGGTGTGGACGATGCCCATGCTGTCGGTATTCGATCCTCGGCACACTGTCGCTCCCCCGGGATACAGCCGCTGGCTCATCCCGACCGCAGCACTGGCCGTGCACGTGTGCATCGGCCAAGTCTACGCGACAAGTGTCTACAAGAACTCCCTCATCGCGCACTTCGACGTCAGCCAGACGGCGATCGGGGCGATCTTCAGCATCGCCATCGTCATGCTGGGCTCGTCGGCGGCGGTCGGTGGACGTTGGGTGGAGCGGAACGGACCGCGCCGGGCGATGTTCGTCTCGGCGTGCTTCTGGGCCGTCGGGTTCCTGGTCGGCGCGCTCGGCATCGCGACCCAGCAGCTGTGGCTGCTCTATCTCGGGTACGGCGTCATCGGCGGTATCGGGCTCGGTATCGGTTACATCTCGCCCGTCTCCACGCTGATCAAGTGGTTCCCGGACCGCCCGGGCCTCGCCACCGGGCTGGCCATCATGGGGTTCGGCGGCGGTGCCCTGGTCGCCGGTCCGCTCGCGCGCCAACTGCTCTCCCTCTACGACTCCGGCTACAACCCCAACAATCCGGCCGCCGTAGCGTCCGGCCACGCCCTCGTGGCACTCTTCGTCACGTTCGGCATCGGCTATTTCGTGATCATGATGTTCGGCCCGTTCAACGTCCGGGTTCCGGCACCGGACTGGCGACCCGCCGGGTTCGACCCAGCGAGCGTCGCCGCCCGACCCCTGGTGACCACGGCGAGCGTGTCCGTGTCGAACGCCGTGCGTACCCGGTCGTTCTGGTTGCTGTGGATCGTGCTGTTCTGCAACGTCACAGCGGGCATCGGCATCCTGGAGCAGGCAAGCCCGATGATCCAGGACTTCTTCCGGGACAACGGGACCGCCACCACGGTCTCGGTGACGGCGGCTGCCGGTTTCGTGGGGGTGCTGTCGCTGTTCAACATGGCAGGGCGGTTCGTCTGGTCGACAACGTCCGACCTCATCGGCCGCAAGCCCATCTACATGGTCTACCTCGGCGTCGGCATGGTGTTGTACCTGCTGCTCGCCGTCGCGGGCCACTCCGCGACCGCGGTCTTCGTCCTCATCGCCGCCGCGATCATCTCCTTCTACGGCGGTGGCTTCGCCACCATGCCCGCCTACCTGCGTGACCTGTTCGGCACCTTCCAGGTCGGGGCCATCCACGGCCGGATCCTCACCGCCTGGTCGGCAGCGGGCGTCGCGGGCCCGCTGATCGTCAACGGGATCCTCGACACGCAGGGCAAGCCCGGCACGCTCACCGCGGCGGCGTACCGGCCCGCGCTGTTCACCATGGTCGGCATCCTCGCCATCGGGTTCATCGCGAACCTGCTGGTGCGTTCCGTGCCCGAACGGTTCCACGAACCGGACCGAGGACCGACCTCGCCCGTGGCGAAGGCCACCGTCACCGAGCCGGTCGCGCTCGGGCGGGACAGCCAACCGCCCGCGCCGCCGCACGTCGGTAACCAGACCGGGCGGCTCTGGTTGTCGTGGCTGCTGGTCGCGGTACTCCTCGGGTACGGCATCATCCAGACCGCGATCACCGCCGCGAAGCTGTTCACCGGCTGACGCGGGCGGCCCGTCGCGGGCCGGACCTGCTGCAATCGCAACGGAAAGGCGCCCCTCGAGAGGGGCGCCTTTCCGTTGCGCCGATACGCTCAGGGACGGGTCGCCGACCGCCCCTCGGCGAGCCGCTCCCGTTGTGGCACGACCGTGTACTTCGGATCGCGGGCCGACACCCGGCCCGCCTCGAACACGCCGAACCTGGTGGCCACCGACGATGCCACGAGGGCGGCGCCGGAGATCGCCGCCAGCACCCGGCTGCGTCGGCTGAACAGCGCGGCGACGGTGCCCACGCCGAGCAGCACGTCACCCGCACGGACCAGACGACCGCTGCGACCCTGCCGGTAGGGCTCACCGGTCAGGCCCAACCGCTCCATCCGGCGACCGCCGAGGTACTTGATGGTCGCCGCGACGACGGCGAGTCGCCGCAGCGGAGCGGTCTGGGCGGCGGGCGCCGCGATGAGGCCGACCCCGGTGGCGGCGGCGAGCGCGCTGCCACCGAAGACGAACGGCAGATAGGGGTACGCCTCGTGCCAGGCAGGTACGGCGGTGTCGGCGAGCAGCACCCCGGTGTACGTGGCCAGCGCCGGGGCGGTGGCAGCCGCGGCCAGCCCGGCGATGTCGCCGACGGGTGGTGCCAGCCGGCGGGCGAGGCCGAGAACACCGTGCTCGGGGAGCAGCGGCGCCAGCTCGGCGACCGCGGCCACACCGGCGGCCGGGCCGAACACGGCGAGGATCCAGGTGCCGACCGACATCGGCGACGTCACCTTGACCACCCGGAGCATGTGATGGAAGCGGGCCGGCCGGCCTAGGTCGTGGACCAGCAGGTACGTACTGGCGGCGACACCGCCGAGGGCCGTCCAACGGCCCACAGTGCACAGCCCTGGTCGTCCGGTCAGTTGGGCGGCCCCGCCGATCAGTGCGCCTCCAGCGGCGAGACCTCCGGTGAACAGGTAACCGGCGATGTCGTACTTCCACACCGGCGGCTTCAACACCGGCCGGCCGTAGTAGGAGGCGAAGTTGGCCGGCGGCACCGTGAGCTGCTCACCGCCGCGGGTCATGACCGCCTGCCCAGGAATGCGACAACAGTGGCGGCGGTCATCGCCAGGGCGGCCAGGCCGGCGCGCTTCCACATGGCCGGCAGGTCGCGGGTGGTCACGATCGGGTCCGGTGGCAACCCGTACACCTCCGGCTCGTCCAACAGGAGGAAGAACGCCCCGTCACCACCGACCCCGTCGTTCGGGTCGTGCCCGTACAACCTCGCCTCCGGCACGCCCCGCTCATGCAGCTTCGCCACCCGCGCGGCGGCCCGCTCCCGCAACTCGTCCAGAGCGCCGTACTGGATCGACTCCGTCGGACACGCCTGCGCACACGCAGGGGTCATGCCCGCGCCCAACCGGTCGTAGCACAGCGTGCACTTCCACGCCCGGCCATCGGCCTTGCGTTGATCGATGACCCCGTACGGGCAGGCGGAGATGCAGTAACCGCAGCCGTTGCAGATGTCCTCCTGCACCACCACAGTGCCGAACTCCGTCCGGAACAGGGAACCTGTCGGGCAGACATCCAGGCAGGCCGCGTGGGTGCAGTGCTTGCACACGTCCGACATCATCAACCAGCGAAAATCCGTCCGCCCCTCCGCGCCCGAACCCCTCCCCGGCGGCTGCGCACCCGGCATCCCCAGGAACTCCGGTCCGCCCGACATGCGGGCCGCCGCACCGGGCGAGCCGGTGGGCAGGCCGGGGTCCGTTCCGGTGTCGGTGCTGGTACGCGCGCCGGCCGCCGCCGTCACCGGGCTGATCGCCGGCCCGTCCGGGTCCCCCGCGAACGCCGGAGTCGCCCAGCCGGCCGAACGGGGCTGCTCGACGAACGCGACGTGCCGCCACGAGTTCGCTGTCAACGCGCCGGTGTTGTCGTACGACATGCCCAGCAGGTCGAGCCCACTCTCGGGGACGCCGTTCCACTCCTTGCAGGCCACCTCGCACGCTTTGCAGCCGATGCAGACGCTGGTGTCGGTGAAGAACCCCATCCGCGGCGGCGCGTTCTCGTAGCCGGCGTCCGGTGCGGGGTCCAGCGGCCCGTACAGGGCGTTGGCGTGGGGCATGGGTCAGAGCTCCTGGTCCGGGCCGCTGTCGGCGGAGTCGGTCGTGACCTGCGGTGGATAGTGCGGGCTCAGGTCGCCGGACCGTCGTCGGTAGTCGACGACGAGTTCCTGCAGCTCCAGGCCCCTGGGCCGGCGGCCGGGTCGCACGTCGCAGGTGCCGACCTTGCTCTCCTGGATCAGCACGTTCGGGTCCAGGCTGATGCCGAACAGGTCGTTGGCCGAGTCGCCGGTGACCAGGCCCTCGAAACCGAAGTGGTACGGCAACCACACCTGGTGGATGATCCGACCGTCCACCCGCAGCGGGGTGAGCCGGTCGGTCACCAGCACCCGTGCCTCGATCGCCGCACGGGCGGTGACCAGGTGCGCCCAACCCAGGTGGGTGAGACCACGTTCGGCCGCCAACTCCGGCGACACCTCGACGAACATCTCGGGTTGCAGCTCCGCGAGGGGTGAGACCATCCGGCTCATCGCACCGGCGGTGTGGTGCTCGGTGAGTCGGCTGACAGTGAACACGTACGGGAACACCTGGCTGTACGGTTCCGGCGGGCTCGGGTTGAGCGTGTTGATCGGGTGGGTGTAGACCTTGCGGGTCGGGTTGGCCTGCTGTCGGTAGAGCGGGTTGCGCACCGGCGACTCGACCGGCTCGTAGTGGGTGGGCATCGGCCCGTCGAGCACACCGGTGGGCGCGTACAGCCAGCCTTTGCCGTCTCCCTGGAGGATGAACGGGTCGTCGCCGGCGATGCCCGCCACGCCCGAGGCGTCGCGCGCCGGTCGGTAGGACGGCGGTTTGGTCTTCTCGAAGTCCGGCACGTCGTAGCCGGTCCACTCGCTCTTGTCCGCGTCCCACCAGACGTAGCGTTTGCGCTCGGACCACGGGTTGCCGTCCGGGTCGGCGGAGGCACGGTTGTAGAGGATGCGCCGGTTGGCCGGCCACGCCCAACCCCACTCGGGTGCCACCAGGGACTGCTCCGAGCCGGGTTTGCGGCGGGCCGCCTGGTTGACACCGTCGGCGTACACCCCGGTGTAGATCCAGCAACCGCCGACGGTGGATCCGTCGTCCTTCATCTCGGTGAACGACGCCAGCGGCCGGCCGGTGGCCACGACGTACCCGTTGATCTCGCGCAGCACCGCCTCGGCGCTGGGCTCGGCGTTCGGGCCGTGCGTGGGGTAGTCCCAGGCGAGGTCGAGCAGCGCACGGTCGCGCGGCTTCGTCGACGTCGCCAGCCGTTCCCGGATGACGCGGCCGAGGTGGTAGAAGAACCACAGCTCGGAGCGGGCGTCGCCTGGCGGTTCGACGGCCTTCTCCCGCCACTGCAACAGCCGTTGGGTCTGGGTGAAGGTGCCCTCCTTCTCCACGTGGGAGGCGGCCGGTAGGAAGAACACCTCGGTGCGGCACCCCTCAGGGGCGATCTCGCCGGTTTCGATCTCCGGCGCGTTCTTCCAGAACGTGGCGCTCTCGATCTCGAACAGGTCGCGGACCACGAGCCAGTCGAGGTTGGCCATGCCGAGACGCTGCGCCCGGCCGTGCGCCGAACCGACCGCCGGGTTCTGCCCGAGCAGGAAATAGCCCTTGATCTTGCCGTCGATCATGTCGAGCACCTGCTGGTAGGTGCCGTGGTCGCCGGTCATCCGCGGCAGGTACCCGTAGCAGTAGTCGTTGTCGGCGGTGGCGGCGTCACCCCAGTACGCCTTGAGCAGGTTGACGCCGTAGGTGCGGGCGTTGCCCCAGAAACCCTTCTGCCCGGGGTGCGCGATGCTGTCCACCCACTCGTCCAGGGTCGGGTGTTCGGCGTGGTGCGGCATCGGCAGGTAACCGGGCAGCAGGTTGAACAGCGTCGGGATGTCGGTGGACCCCTGGATGCTGGCGTGCCCGCGCAGGGCCATCACCCCGCCACCCGGGCGGCCCATGTTGCCCAGCAGGAGCTGGATGATCGCGCCGGTGCGGATGTACTGCACGCCGACGCTGTGCTGCGTCCAGCCCACCGAGTAGACGAGCATGCCGGTCCGGTCCCGGCCGGAGTTCTCCGTCCACGCCCGAGCCAGTTCGAGGAACTTCTCCTGCGGGACGCCGCAGACCCGTTCCACCATCTCGGGGGTGTAGCGGGCGAAGTGTCGCTTGAGGATCTGGTAGACGCAGCGCGGGTGCTGCAACGTCTCGTCACGTTCGGTCTCGCCGCCAACCGGCGCGCCGTGCGACTCGTTCTCCAGCCCGGACGCCGTCTCCCGCTGCGTCTCGCTGTCGCGGGTCGTCTGGTCCTGCGGGTGGCCCTCGTACCGCCAGCTGGCCTGGTCGTAGGTGGCGTTGTCGTCGTTGAAGCCGGAGAAGAGGCCGTGCATGTCCTCGGTGTCGGCGTACTCCTCGGTCACGATCGTCGCGGCGTTGGTGTAGGCGACGACGTACTCCCGGAAGTCCAACTCGTTGTCGAGGATGTAGCGCACCACCCCACCGAGCAGCGCGATGTCCGTGCCCGCCCGGATCGGCAGGTACGAGTCAGCCAGCGCGCTGGTGCGGGTGAACCGCGGATCGACGTGGAAGACCTTCGCGCCTCGACGCTTGGCCTCCATCACCCACTGGAAACCCACCGGGTGTGCTTCGGCCATGTTCGAACCCTGGATGACGATGACGTCGGAGTTCGACAGGTCCTGCTGGTACTGGGTGGCGCCGCCACGACCGAAGCTGGTCCCCAGACCGGGGACGGTGGAGGAGTGTCAAATGCGGGCCTGGTTCTCGATCTGCAGCGCCCCCATCGCGGTGAACAACTTCTTGATGAGGTAGTTCTCCTCGTTGTCCAGCGTCGCCCCACCCAGGCTGGAGATGCCCAGCGTCCGGTTGAGCGGTCGACCCTCGGCGTCGACGTCCTCCCAGGTCTCGTCCCGGGCGGCCAGGACCCGATCGGCGATCATGTTCAGCGCCGTGTCGAGGTCGAGGTCCTC